>NZ_DBKJ01000112.1:0-4524 GCF_002297325.1 Treponema sp. UBA753
CCGAGCTGAAGCTCAGCCTGCGTGACATGAACATGGTGATTTTCGCCGTAATCATGCCGCTTGTAGTTTTCATAATTTTCGGCATTATATATGGAAGAAAACCTGCTTATGACGGTGCGGATTATACATTTTTGGAGCAGTCTTTCGGGGCGGTCGGTGCAATCGCAATCTGCGCAGGCGGACTGATGGGGCTGCCGCTGGCGGTTTCGGGCTTGCGTGAGATGAAGATTCTCAAGAGGCTTCGCGTTACGCCTGTAAGCCCGGTGTTCATTCTGGGCGTGGAGCTTGCGATGTATGTTGTCTACTGCGCAGCATCCCTTGCGACGCTTTCTGTCGCCTCTCTTTTGTGGGGCGTAAGACTGCACGGCTCGTTCTGGGCTTTTCTCGGCAGCTGGACGCTTACCATGCTCTCGACTTTGTCAATTGGAATGCTAGTCGGAGGTGTGGCGAAGGACACCAAGCAGGCAAGCGTAATCGCATGTGTCCTTTATTTTCCCATGCTCGTTCTTTCAGGCACAACGCTTCCTCTTGAAGTTATGCCGAAAGCGATGCAGAATGTCGTAAGCTTTTTTCCTTTGACGCAGGGAATAACGATGATGAAAAACACGTTTCTCGGAATCGGAGGTGAAGGCGTTCTGCTGCCGGTCTGCGTAATGCTTGCAGTCGGCGTGCTCTGCACGGCTCTTTCCGCCTGCTTCTTCCGCTGGGAATAAAACGTTTTTGCCATCCTTCGGTTTGACCGGAGGATCTTGCGTGGTGAGATTCCCGTGTCTGCGTCCGCCTTGCGGCGTACTTGCAAGGGAATGACATGAAGCTAGCCTGTTATTGCCGAGGTTTTATTCTCTTTGTCATTGCCGTGCTCCGACACGGCAATCTCCCGTGTCTTTTCCAGTCATAGCCCTGCGGCATTTGCGGAACAAAAATGCGATTTGTGATACACTTACTGCGAATCGCTCAAATCTTCAAAATCAAAGAAGGCAAAAAAATGTCGGCAGGAAAAATCTTTCAGAAAATATTCATCTGGTGCAAGAAGGAAATCGTCTTTTGCGTCACGTTTTTGTTCGCGCTCATTTCAACGTTTTTCGTAAAGCCAGACGCAAAATACATTTCGTACATCGACTTCGGGACGCTTCTGACGCTTTTTTCGCTCATGGCGGTCGTTTCAGGCTGGAGGCGGACAGGGCTTTTCGGCGAGCTTGGAAACATCGTCTGCCGCAAAGTTCACGGTCAGCGCGGACTTTGCCTTACGCTCGTTTTGCTCTGCTTTTTTACAAGCATGATTATCACAAACGACGTCGCGCTCCTTACGTTTGTTCCGTTTGCGGTTGTCCTTCTTTCAAAAACAAGCGGTTTTCTTCTATTATACACCGTTGTTCTTCAGACTCTTGCGGCGAACCTCGGAAGCATGATTACTCCGATCGGGAATCCGCAGAACATATTTCTGTTCTCAAAAATGCAACTCGGCACAGTCCAGTTTATGAAAATCCTTTTTCCGTACACATTGCTTTCACTTGTGCTTCTGATTCTTTCAACTCTGATAATAAAGAACGAAAAAGTCCAGATTGTGCGGCAGGAAACCGAAAACGGCGGCTCAGGCTTTGTAGATTGCACAGGAAAAAACATTTTATACACGGCGCTTTTTATTCTGTGCCTTCTTTCGGTCGTGAACGTGATTCCAAAATGGGCGGCGGCGGTTCTTGTCGCGCTTTGCGTACTTTTTTCCGACCGGAAGATTTTTTGCAATATCGATTTTATGCTGCTTCTTACATTCACGGCGTTTTTTATTTTTACCGGAAACATCGCGCGCCTTGAAAGCGTGGACAGTTTTCTAAAGCGGATAACAGGAGGAAACGAATTTGCCGTAAGCCTTGCGTTCAGCCAGGTGATAAGCAATGTTCCCGCAACGCTTTTGCTACATCCGTTCGCGCAGGACACAAAGGAGCTTCTGCTTGGCGTGGACATCGGCGGACTTGGAACACCGGTTGCATCCCTTGCAAGCCTCATAAGCCTGAAGCTCTACACGCAGGAAAAAGGCGGAACCGCAAAATTCCTCGCAGTCTTTACACTGATGAACATCATCTTTCTTGCCGCCCTGTGCGCAATGAAGGTGTTTTTGCAGGGCTGATGGAAAGAAAAAAAAGTGCCAAGCGGGAAAGGAATTTTCGCCTGTGCTTATGGGAGCTATAACGAAAATCTCACATAACTGTTTGACGTAAACGTTTTTCTGTAGTATATTGAAAGAAAGGAAATGCCCGATTTCTGTCGGTCGTCTCCACGTTTTTGACTACAAAGCCGTCCAATGTGGGTAAACGAAAGGGCGGCTTTACTTTTTAACTCTTCTTATTTTTAAGGTAAGAAAGGGCTTCAAGAATTAGAATGGCTAAATTAATAGCCAACGAAATAATTTCGTAAATCGTCATCTTCGTAAGCCTCCCTTGTTCAAATTCCAGCAAGCTGGTTTGAGTTCGGGAGACGCCGCCTTAGAAATCAGGCACTTCCAACAAAATTATTATAACACATTTTATTACTACTGTATATATGTAAAGTTTAAAAATACTGTCAGTTTTAGTAATAGCCGTGCGTAATCTACGATGTTTCTGAAAGAAACTCAATCAGCAATCTTTTTTTCTATAAAAATCCGCAAAATTTTCCTACTTTTTTCTTTCTTTGCCGTGATATTTTCCTCTCCATGCTGTATAATAATAAGACAATACAAATCTGATAAGAGACCGTTCAAAAATCGGACGGCAAATGGAGAAAGCGATGAAAATTAACCACAAGTTCCTTCCCCCCCCCGTGTAATTTTTACATTATTTTTAACTTTGTCGCTGCTCACCGGCTGTATGACCGGGGATGACAGCAAACCGGCAGAATACAAGCTCTCGTTCAGCGCAAACGGCGGCACAGGCGAAATGGAGAGCATAACAAAAGAAGAGAACGAGAAAATAAATCTTCCTGCCGTAAAATTCTCCAGAACAGACTTTGAGTTCTTGAACTGGAACACTTCGGCAGACGGAAGCGGCACAGCATACGCAGACGGTGCGGAATTCACATTCAATTCAGACACAATGCTCCATGCGCAGTGGACGGTTGCGGCGGAAAATGCGGTCAACGCAATAAACAGCCTTCCTGCCGGCGAGCACAAAATTGCAGTTACAGGCGAAATGACAAAAGACAATCTGAAAGGCGTAATAGAGGTAATCAAAGGCAATTTAAACGGTGCAAAAGTCTATCTTGACCTTGGCGGAATAACAATAGATTTTTATGATTGGATAAAATGTTCATTTGCGGACTGTGAGAATCTTACCGGCATAGTGATTCCGGCAATCGAACCGCCGGATACCGAATATCAATATGAATTGCTTGTAGCAGATGTGTTCAAAGATTGCAAGAACCTTAAAACCGTCATCATTTTAAACAGTTCAGATTATAAGATAGGATACACTGCATTTAAAGACTGCTTATCTCTTGAATACGTAGAGATTCCTGCAAGTATCATTTCTATAAAAAGCGACGCGTTTGACGGCTGCACGGCTCTTGAAACAATCACATATAAAGGCACAGTCGAGCAATGGAAGCAAGTTAAAACTGATGATAAGGATTCAAAATACAAACTCATGTCCTTGAAAGTTCAGTGCGAAAACGGCACGGCAAGCGGTTCTGATTTAACTCTATAGATTATATAGAGGAATAAAAAAATGGCGGCTCGTTTGGACGTAGACTCGATAATTCGTGTGCAGAGATTCCCTTGTCAAGCAAGGGAATGACACGGAAATTAAATCGCAAAATTCCAATAAATTAAACCCCAAGTATTGCAATAGCTTCAATCAACCACTTCACACCAACACCAATCCCCACAAATAAATCCATTCAATTTTTCTCATCTTTTTTTATTGTAACCATTGACATTACAACAAATCTGGATTATATTCTTCTTGTAACTAAAAAAGTTACAACGTGCACGCAAAAAAAATATCAGAGGTGAATTATGAACACAACAAAAAATCTTTCGGCAGGAACTGTAACGGTTTACGACTTTGGAAAAATCAGGCTTCACGCTTACGACACAAAGGACGCTCTTTGCGACGCGGCTTTTGTTGTCGAGGGCGAAAACGCGCTTGTGGGAATCGAGCTTCCTTCGTTCACGGAAAATCTTGACGCTTGGAAGGAATACGTTGCTTCGCTTAAAAAGCCGATGAACGACATTATAATCAGCGACCATCCGGCCGGCGCGGACTACATCAAGGGAATGAACGTGTGGGGAACTGAAAACGCGAAAAAATCTGTGAGCGGCGGAACTGCATTCGGAATCACGCAGGGACTTTTGAAAGCGTTTGGACCAGCTTTCCACGGAAACTTTATGGCTTCAATTAAAAATATTCTGCACGAGGGAAAAAACACGATTGCCGGAATTGACTTTGTGATTTACGACCGAGGCTCTTCTTTCGATGTTGAAATTCCGGAAGCAAACGCGATTTACACCCACATGCTCGGAAAGTACGTCCACTCGATTATCGGTTCGGA
>NZ_DBKJ01000031.1:0-19239 GCF_002297325.1 Treponema sp. UBA753
GCGGAAAAGACCACATTTCTCCAGGCGGAAGCTACGACACTGCAAAACTTGTAAGCAAGAAAGTTTTTGGATGGGACGCTCCTGTTACAATGAAGTACGACTTTGTAAAACTCAAGGGCGTTCCTGGAAAAATGTCGTCTTCAAAAGGAAAAGTAATTTCGCTTGTTGATGCTCTTGAAGTTTATCAGCCGGAAGTTTTGCGCTACATTTTCGCCATGAACAAAGTTGACCATGAGTTCAGCATCAGCTTTGACTTGGACGTTGTTACAATATACGAAGCCTACGATAAGACAGAACGAATTGCTTGGGGAATCGACAAGGCAAAGAACGAAGATTTGTTCCTCAAGGAAAAACGCATTTACGAGCTTAGCCAGATTGAAAACGGAATGCCGAAAGTTCAGCCGTACCAGATTGCTTTCCGCCTGCTTACAACTTTGCTTCAGACTTATTCAGGCGACATCGATGCGGTTATTGCTTCTCTCAAGGATGTAAAGGAAGAACAGAAGGAAACTTTGCGCCGCCGCTGTGAATGCGCCTGGTACTGGATTAAAGAAAGTGCTCCAGACTGCGCTCCGGATTTCTGCTTTACTTTAAGAGAAGACGGTTCTAAGGCTGAAGATATTTCGGGCGAAATGCTGACTGCTGTGCGCCGTGTGCGTGATGAAGTTGTTCCGCGCCTTGATACTTTTGCGGTTGACAAGGAATGCCAGCAGGCAATGTACGACATTGCGACAGAACTCGGCCTTGAGTCAAAGGCATTGTTTACAGCTTTGTATCATGCTTTGATTGGAAAAGATCAGGGGCCGCGCCTTGCAAGTTTCTTTAGGATTATCGGAAAAGAAAAACTTCAGAAAATCCTGAGCGTATACTAAAAAAATGTCGTTGCCATATCAAGTATGGCAATGGCATTTAGAACTTGTTAGACAACCCTTAATCTAGGTCGTTTAAATGAAGAAGAGAATTTATTTTTCACTTGCGCTGAATATTCTGATTGCTGCATTTGAAATTGCTGCTGTGATTTTGTCTTTAATTGAATATGGCGGATTTAGTTTCTTTAAGTTTTATACGCAGGACAGCAATATCTTTTTGGGAATTTCAAGTGCTGTAATGGCGGCTTGTAAAATCAGTTTTCTACGTTCAGGAAAAAAGGTTCCTGATTCAGTAAAATTGTTTTCTTACATTGCGGTTTGCTGCACAACGCTCACAATTACGGTTGTTCTGGCTTTGCTCATTCCGAATGCTGGCGGCTACACAATGAAAAATTTCAGCCACTATATGCTTGAAGGTTCTGGGCTTTTTATGCACTTTATGTGTCCTGTTTTGGCTTTGGTTTCTTTTATCTGCTTTGAAGAAATTCCTCTGAAATTTTCGTATACTGTTTACGCTATTGTTCCTACTTTAGTTTATGCGGCTGTTCTTTTTGTCTTGAATATTGCCCGTGTTTTGGTTGGTCCGTATTTTTTTCTTCACGTTTATGAGCAGAGTATTCTTGCTTCTGTGGGCTGGACGTTTGTTGTAATCGGCGGAAACTATTTGATGAGCGTTGGAATCTGGGCGGCATCTAAGAAAAAATCATTTTGAAAATTGCATTTTGTGTTGTAGTTGCGAATGATTTCTTAAGTATGCTAAAATGAGCTATGTTAAAAAATTTTCTTTGGGTGTTTTTTATTTCGATGGTGCCGCTTATTGAGCTTAGGGGCGCGATTCCTGTTTCGCAGGCGTTAAAACTGCCGGTGATTTCTTCTTATATTATCAGCATAATTGGAAATATGATTCCAGTTCCTTTTATTTTTTTGTTTGCAAGAAAATTTTTGGAGTGGGGGCAGAACAAGCGTCTTGTAGGCGGAATCTGCCGTTTCTTTTTGCTCAGGGGAACTGCTGCCGGTGAAAAAATGCAGGCAAAAGCTGGACGCGGGCTTTACTTTGCGCTTTTTCTTTTTGTAGGAATTCCGCTTCCGGGAACTGGAGCTTGGACCGGAACTCTTGCAGCTAGCCTTTTGGACTTGGACGGAAAAAAGACATCTCTTGCCGTTATGGGAGGCGTTCTGCTTGCCGGCATGATTATGCTTGTTTTGACATTGCTTGGATTCGGAGCTGCAAACGCGGTCGCAGGGTAAATAAAAAAGCTGCCCGATTAGGACAGCTTGTGTTTGTCTTTTAGTGTCGTTCTTGCATTTGATGCTGGAATGGATATTTATGCTGCTGTTTTGTAGTCAGTAACAGCAATTTCTGTAACACTTTCCTTTAGCTTGTTTACAATCTTTTCGATGTTTTTTGCGACTTCATCAGTAAAAAGCTCTTCGCCGCATTGAGAGCATTTTAGACAAGGAACATTGCGGATAATTACAATGCATTTTCCAAGGTCTGCCATGAATGTTGTAATATCTTCTTTCATTTTTCCTTTGCAGAAAAAGCAGTTTTCATTTTTCATTATAATCCTCCTGTTTTTTTCTTGTATCAAAGTTTTTGTTCCAGTTTTCTGAACTAGGATAGTATGCCGTTATCATCCATATATACTCTTCGTTTGAACTGCAACAGATGTGCAGTTTTTTGTTTGATTCTGTTTTGCCAAGAATAAGGCAACTTGGCACAGGATAGTCGTCTACATACTGCTCTATAATTTTGCCATTCATTATGGCATTTTCAACGTCAGCTTGGCTAATTCCACGCTGAATAAGCCTTGTAAGAATGTGCCTTGTCCAGCGGATTTTATGCTCTTTGCAAAGTTCTTGTATTTTTTTCAAGTTGATATTATTTGATTCCATTGCATTTATATTATAGCATAAAAATTAAAAAGCTGCCCGGTTAGGACAGCTTGTGTTTGCTTATGCTTGCAATGCCGTAACTGCTACTGTTGCAACAATGTCGTCAACGTTGCAGCCGCGGCTAAGGTCGTTAAGCGGTTTTGCGAATCCTTGGCATACAGGTCCAATTGCCATCCAGCCGCCCATTCTCTGGGCAATCTTATAGCCGATGTTTCCTGCGTTGATATTTGGGAATACAAAAACATTTGCGTGTCCTGCAACTTTGCTTCCCGGAGCTTTTAGCTCTCCAACTTCTGGAGCAACCGCGGCGTCAAACTGAAATTCTCCGTCCAATGCCAAGTCTGGTGCTTTTTCCTGAGCAAGTTTTACTGCTTCCTGAACTTTTGGAACGCTCTTGAAGAACTTGTCATCGTTTCCGCTTCCTTTTGTGCTGAAGCTTAGCATGGCGACTCTTGGCTCGATTCCTGCAATTTTCTTTGCTGTATCGGCTGTTGCAACTGCAATGTCTGCAAGTTCTTCACTTGAAGGCTCAATGTTGATTGCGCAGTCAGCAAGAAGCGCAACACCTTCTTTTATGTATTTGTTTCCGCATTCCGGGGCAACCATGATAAAACTTGATGAAACTGTCTTTATTCCAGGCGCGGTCTTTATAACCTGAAGTCCTGGACGCAATGTGTTTGCTGTTGAATGGCAAGCTCCGCTTACAAATCCGTCCGCATCTCCTGCCTTGAGGATAAGAGCTCCGAACATTGTGCGGTCTTTGAGAATGTAGTTTTTTGCATCCTGAACTGAAGGATATTCTGCCTGCCCAGTTTTCTTGTTGATTTTGCCTTCACGTGTTTTGAACAAAAGTTCTGCATACTTGTCTGTGTTTGGGCTTGTGACTGGATCTACAAGCTCAATTCCTGAAAGGTCAACTCCTGGAGCTGCCTTTGCGCATTCTTCTGCGTTTCCGATAAGAATGATTTTTGCAATTCCTTCCTTTACGATTTTTGCAGCCGCTTCAACAACTCTCTTGTCTTCGCCTTCGCAAAGAACGATTTTTTTTCCGGCTGTCTTAGCCTTTTCCTTTAACTGTGAAACAAAATCCATAATGCACCTTCTTTGATTGTTTTGCTTGAAAATCGGGCAACCGGAATTCGAATCCGGGACCTCGTGCCCCCCAGACACGCACGCTAACCAACTGCGCTATTGCCCGAAAAGCACTGCAATTATATCAAATGGCGTATTGATTATCAATTGCAGCGGAAAAGGTATATTTTGTTCATCTTGTGCGCATACTTCATTTTTATTGCAACAGGGGGTATTTTGTGGTAGCATTTTCGGCAGATTCGTAAAAGAAAATGAAGAACAATATTAAGCTAAAAAATCATCTATTGTAATTATTTTAGTTTCAACTCTCATTGTCACAAATCTTTTTGTGGGAGTGGTTTCCTACTATGTTTCTGCGGGCGCAGTAGATGAAATCAGTTCGAGCATCGGGTCTCTTGAAAAAATGATTCAGGTTTAATCCGAAAATGTTCAGCAGGCATCTTCTGCAATTGAACAGATGATTGGCAATATATCTTCCGTGAATGCTTCCGTGGGCAAGATGATTTCTTCCTTTGACCAGTTTGAGGAGCATTCTAATACTGGAATTGCCAACCAGTCGAATGTAAATGAAATGATTCTTGACATTGAGCAGCAGTCGAAAATTCTTCAGGACGCGAACTTTGCGATTGCAGGCATTGCTTCGCAGACAAACCTTCTTGCTATGAATGCCGCGATTGAGGCAGCCCATGCAGGCGAGGCCGGAAGGGGATTCAGCGTGGTTGCGGATGAAATTAGAAAATTGTCGGCAACTTCATCGGAGCGCTCACATTCCATAGGCGCGCGGCTGGCAAAAATTCAGGAGACAATAAAAGGCGTTGTCTCTCTTTCAAATGAGACATTGTCGGAATTTTCGCTTGTTTCAGACAATATTGCGGAAACAGGCCAGATTGTGGCGCAGATAAAAAATGCGATGGAAGAACATCAGATAGGCTCAAAGCAGATTATAGATGCCCTTCAGTCTATGAACGATTCTACTGCCGAAGTAAAATCTTCGTCTGCGAAAATGTCTGAGGACAACAGGCATATCCTTGCAAAAGTGAAAAAGCTTCAGTCAACTGCTTTGACAATAAAAGACAGTATGGACAGAATGCAGGAAAACTCCACGGCTGCAGATGAGAGCAGGAAGATGCTTTCTGCAATTTCCGGCGATATTACAGACTCAGTAAAAGAAATCGGCGGCAAGATTGGACTTTTCAAGGTGTAGCACTGGCTTACATTTTTTTTCGCTTTCTTTTTTTCCCCCAGACAGCTACAGTACGCATCGTTGTTTAAATGAAGGCTTAAAAAAGGCAAAATTCAGCTGTATAGACAATATCAGGTGTTTTTTATAAAAAAAATATATTTTTTTTAGTTTCCTTTTGGATTTTCCAGACAGTTTGATATATAATATAAATAGGTAGTCCTAATTCAGGGCTTTATAAAGCAGTTAAAAACGGCGCAGGAAGAGAGGCGAATGCAGAAAACGCTCTGTTTTGCTGCCGCGGAAGCGGCAACGTTGATAGTTCAAAGGAAAAACAGTGCGTATTTTTGCAGACACATCTCGAACAGAATCTGTTTTTAGATAGAATTGTATTCAAATTAACAGGAGAAAACTATGAAGAAATCTATTTTCTTGATTTTACCAGCGGTAATGCTAATGCTTGCCTCGTGCATGGATTCCGCAAGCGGAAACGGTGGAGCTGGCTCTGTTCGTGTTGCGCTTCCGGGCTCTTCCCGGAATGTCTCTAGCAGTGACAGGGCCGACTCGTACACAGTTTCCCTGCTGAAAGGCGGAAAAGTTATAGAAAGCCAGACAGCCGTGCCGGGGGGGGGCAGTGGAGTTCAATGAGCTTGATGCCGGAAGCTACACGGTTGACGTTGAGGCGACTTTAAGCGGTGCCTTGAGCGGCGTGGGAAGCGCGGAAGTTGCAGTTACAGAGGGTGAGACGGCTTCATGCAGCGTTCTTATGAACAGAGTGTACACTGCGGCGCAGGCTGCGGAGCGTATAGCTGAGCGTATAAGCGATGATAACGGCGAGAACTGGAACATAATTGTTGCCGGTCCGATAGATGACGACGGCTTGTTAGAAATAGCTAAAAATTTAAAGGATGTTCTTACAGAAGGTTGTATAAGCCTTGACCTTGGCAGGACAACCGGGCTTAGCTCAATTGGTGTGACAAAGTTTCAGAACTGCACAGCTCTTTCTGCCATAGTTCTCCCGGAGGGAATAGGCTCTATTTATGAAAATGCTTTTGATGGATGCACATCACTTGCAAGTGTAACGATTTCAGATACTGTGAATGAAATAGGACAACTTGCGTTCCGTAATTGTTCTGCTCTTAAGAGCATAGAGATTCCAAACAGTGTAACAACGATTGCTATTGGCGCGTTCAGGGACTGCACGGCTCTAACAAGCATAGAGATTCCAAGGGGAGTAATTACGATTGGTTCAGACTCATTTAATGGTTGCACGGCTCTTGAAAGTATAGAGATTCCAGACAGTGTAACAACAATAGAAAGGGCTGCATTTCATGGATGCTCGTCTCTAACAGATGTATATATTCCGGACAGCGTTACTGAAATTGGAAATCAAACATTTACTAAGTGTTCCAATCTAAAAAGCATAGTTCTTTCGGCGGGAATAACTTCAATAGCTGAGCAAGTATTCAGGGAGTGCACGGCTCTAACAAGCATAGAAATTCCAGATGGCGTAAGTGAAATAAAAAGTAGTGCATTTATGAGCTGTGAGGTTCTTGAATCTATAACAATTCCGGTTAGTGTAACTTCAATTGAAACAGGTGCATTCGTTTCATGCAATAAACTGAAAGGTGGAACTGTAAAATATAAAGGCTTGTCGGATGATTGGAATGGAATTGCAATAGGCAGTAACAATCCTCCTTTTGAAAGCGGCAGTGGTATCAAAATAATATGTTCTGATAATAAAACAATAACTCTATAGCCAATCTTTTTCTACACCATGCAATGTGAATAACAAGACCGCGTCTGTTTAGGCGCGGTTTTGTTGTTGGCCATGAGGTCCTGGCTGGTGATTTGCTTTCCGTCTTTGTAGTACTCGTCATATCGTTTAGTCGGAGCTTTTTCCACTTTTAGGTAAGTCGCTCTCTTTATATTTTCAGTCTCGTTTTTGGAATCCTTCTCGCTCAGATTGCCGTCAATATAAAGTATGGCTTCTTTCGGTGTTATTACTGATTCGCTGCTGATCTCATATTTACATATAATCTTCACGTATGAACCATCCCGCTCGCCTTCTTCTGTTAATATGAGTGTTGTTCCGCTCACCGTGTACTTGTATTCCTGGTTTTTCTCATACTGTTTGCTTCCGGCTCTAAGCGGAATGTCTTTCCTGTGCTAATTGTTTGATTTTTTCATTTGTGTTAATATGTTTACAAAATTCTTGCCGGCATGGAAATACCGGTTTTTCGAGGTGAAGTATGGCAAAGAATATTGATTGGGCGAATCTTCCTTTTGGTTATCAGGTAACAGATAAGAGATTTGTTGCTAACTACAAGAACGGCGCATGGGACGCAGGCGAGCTTACTTCCGATGCTACTGTGCATATTTCTGAGTGCGCTGGAGTTCTTCAGTATGCCCAGACTTGCTTTGAAGGTCTTAAGGCTTACACAACAAAAGACGGCAGGATTGTTACTTTCCGCCCGGACTTGAACGCTGACCGCATGGCTTCTTCTTGTGAGCGTCTTGAAATGCCGGTGTTCCCAAAAGAGCGTTTTGTTCAGGCAGTTCTTGATACTGTTAAGGCGAACATTGACTGGGTTCCTCCTTTTGGAAGCGGCGCGACTTTGTATATCCGCCCGTATATGTTCGGTTCAAATGCTGTGATCGGAGTAAAGCCTGCTGACGAATATCAGTTTAGAATTCTTGTTACTCCAGTTGGTCCGTATTTTAAAGGCGGAGTCAAGCCGATTGTTGTTCGCATTTCAGATTTGGACAGAGCAGCTCCTCATGGAACAGGCGACATAAAAGCAGGTCTTAATTATGCGATGAGCCTTCACAATATCATGGATGCGCACAGAAACGGATTTGCAGAAAATATGTATCTTGATCCTGCGACACACACTTATATTGAAGAAACTGGCGGCGCAAATATCCTTTTTGTTACAAAGGACGGAAAACTTGTTACTCCAAAGTCAACCAGCATTCTTCCTTCAATCACACGCCGCTCTTTGATTCAGGTTGCAAAAGATTATCTTGGAATTGAAGTTGAGGAGCGCAAGATTAACAAGAATGAGCTTGCGGACTTTGCGGAATGCGGACTTTGCGGAACAGCTGCTGTAATTTCTCCAATTGGAAAAATTGTTGATCACGAAAAAGAAATCAATGTTCCAAGCGGAATGGAAGAAATCGGACCTGTTCTTAAAAAGCTCCGTGAAACTTTGACAGGAATCCAGATGGGCGAAATAAAAGCTCCAGAAGGCTGGATTTACGAGATTAAATAAACGGAAAATATTCAGTTTGCTATTGATTCCCTGGCTGCGGTCAGGGATTTTTTATAGACTGAAATTGCTTTATTATCATTCAGGCTCAATCATTGCCGTGCTTGAAAACTTGTCATTATCGGACTTGATCCTGCGATGTTTCTGAAAGAAACTCGATTGGTAATCTCCTGCACTGTATAAAAAAGACTCCTATGTCAAGCACAGGAATGACAGATAAAATTCTCATTGTTCTGTGCTGAATTTTTTCTTTCTGATAATCAGATACGAAGTTATTACTGCTGTTCCGGTTATTACCCAGCTGATTGGGTAGACGTTCATTATTGTTTCAAATGAAGTATATTTTTTGAATACGGTTGCAAGCCACACAAGTCTCAAAAGGCATGAGCCTGCCAGTGTAAGAACTGCCGGGAGCATTGAGTATCCCATTCCGCGCAAAGCGCCTGCTGTAATTTCGTAGCTGCTTGTAAGAAATTCAAGGGATTCCACATGGACTAGTCTTATGAGGGCAAATGTAATAACTGCTTCATCCACGGTGTAAACTCTAATCACTGCTCTTCTAAAGAACACAAAGACAAAGCACATTGCCCCGGAAATAATTACGCTGCACATCATTGAAAGCCTGTATATTTTTTTGCATCTGCTGAATTTCTTTGCGCCGTAATTTTGGCTTGTGAATGTTGTGGCTGCCTGAGTGAACGCGCTTACAACAAAGTATGAAAAGTATTCAAAGTTGAGCGCCGCCGCCGAGCCTGCCATCGCATTGCTTCCGAATGAATTTATTCCGCCTTGAATGCAGATGTTTGAAAAGCAGAAAACCATTCCCTGTAATCCTGCCGGAACTCCTATGCGCGCTATTTTTGCAAGCTGGCTTTTGTTTATATGAAGTTTCCTTAAATCCAGTCTGAGTTCCTCTTCTTCATTCAGCAGAAAGAAAATTATCATTGCCGCGCTTACGTAATTTGAAATTACAGTTGAAATTGCAACTCCCGCAACTCCCATTCTGAATACGATTACAAACACAAGGTTCAGGATAACGTTGAGAATTCCAGCCGCAATCAAACTGTACAAAGGGCGGTTTGAGTCTCCCTTGCTTCTTAGAACTGCCGAGCCAAAGTTGTACACCATGATTGCCGGCATTCCAAGAAAGTAAATGCGCAGGTAAAGAGCTGCAAGAACAAGAACTTCATCTGGCGTTCCTATTGCTTCAAGAATTGGCTTTGAAAGAATCGGACCTATGAATGCAAGAAAGATTCCGCTTATAATTGCCACAGAAATTACTGTGTGCACTGCTGACTTGATTTCGTCTTTTCTTTTCTGGCCGATTAAAGTTGCAATCAGAACATTTGCGCCGATCGACATTCCCACAAAAATATTTATAATTAAGTTGATTATCGGAGCATTGTTTCCTACCGCCGCCAAAGATGTGCTTCCAGAAAATCTTCCCACGACTGCCACATCCGCGGAATTAAAAACTTGCTGAAGAATGCTGCTTGCCGCAAACGGAAGAGAGAACACCAGAATCTTTCCAAGAAGCGGACCGTTGAGCATGTCAATTGAATTTTTTCCTGCGCTCATTTTACGACTTCTCCAAAACAAAAAGATATTCGGAAACGTGAATGTTTCTTGCGTTGAGGTTTCGCGAGCCTCTGAATGTATTGTATGAGATTTCAACGGTTTTGAGTTTTCCGTATTTTTCAAGCATGGATTTCATTTCGCCGAATTTAATAAATCCCTCTGAATTATAAGAAACAATTATAAATTTTGCATCAAGCGCGCTGATTATTTTTTCCATGGAATCCAATGCGCTGTGCTTTTTGTTGAACATTGAGCGGTTCCAATTCGCAGGAATTCCTGAAACTTTGCTGAGCTTGGCGTCCGGTATTTTGTTTTGCGCGATTATGTTCAGCATAAAATAATTTGAGCCGTAAGGATGCTGGTTGTACGGCGGATCTAAATATGCGATGTCAATTTTTTTAAGCTTGGAAGAAAGTTCAACGGTGTCTTCTTTGTAGATTTCAGTTTTTGACTTGAAGTTGCTGAACACCGGAACTGGAAGCTCCACTTGTCCCATGATTCTTGAAAGCGCGTTTTTTCCTGTTCCGCCAAAGCAGCCAAGCCCTGTGTTTTTGTTTTTGTAGAATCCCTTGAAAATTCCAGAAGTGTTTACGTGTACAGAAGCTTCTGTTAAAAGCGGCGCAATAAAAAATTTCTTGTATTCTTCGCAGTCAACAAGTTTGTCTATTAGCGTGCGGTAAGAGTCGATTCGTTCCGCGTTTTCCCTTGTGTAAAAAGCCCGCTCGCCTGCCTGAATGTCTTCTGTGTTTTTTGGCGCGTAGTTTGCGCAGATTATTCCGGGGATTTTCTGTTCAAAGAATTCTTTTTCAATCGATTTTCTGTAGCTGAAATATTTTTCGCTGTCAAAGTCTTTCTTGTTAAAAAGGTAGCAGCTGTTCAGGATTGAAGAATAGTCTTCCAAGTCGTTCACAATTACCGTTGAAGAATACTGCTTGAGCATCCGCGCAACAATTCCCGAGCCTGAAAATAAATCCGCGCAGACAAGCTTTTGTTTTTTGAGCTTTGATTTTATCTGTTCAATTTCGCTTCGGATATTTCCAATCAGAATCCGTTTGTTTCCGATGTAAGTTATAATTTGCGTTGTCAGGTAGTCTGTGTTTTCTGCCATTTTCTGTTCCTCGCAAATTCAGCGGAATGTTTTACAGTTTCTGTTTTGCTCAAGGATTTAAAAAGGAAAATTTCTGTGTTCTAAGATACTCTAGAAAGCAAGGAACTTCAAGAGATTTTTACGACACGGAGCTCACGCATCAGCATCCACCGCCTTTTCAAGCTCCTCAAAGGTTTTGTATGTGTCGTATTCTCCTCGGCTGAATTCGGCTATTGCCTCATCAAGTCCGTTTATATTTTTTGCATGGGAATTTTTATATAGAAGAAAATCAATGTAGTCTGAAACTTCCGTAACAAGATTTTCCGGAAGCGACCTTACTTTCTTTTCAAGAATCGCTGTTGTCATACAAAGCCTCCTTGCAAAAGTATACATTTCTTTTTTTGGGAAATCAACTTTCAGCGGAAAAAACATCTTGAACCGACTGACATTGCCTATGTCAACCGGACAATCTGTATTCACGTAAGAGATTGCCGTGTCAACGCACGGGAATGACAGTTTGTCCCATGTCATTCCCGCGCTGACAGGCAGTCAATCTTGGTTACAAAATTCATCTTAATTGACCTATGTTCTATAAAACGGTATTATATGCGTAAAAGTTCTACTTAAATCTTCTGCTTTCAAAAAATTTAAATAAGGGGTAAGAATAATGCCGTATTCTGAGCCAACTGATCTTGCTGTTGTAGCCTGTCCGGGCGGAGAGTCTTTCGCCAACGAAGTCATCACACATTTGCGCCATATGTACAAGCACCGTTTTTCTTTGAAGAGCGATGTTATTTCAAAACGCTACGGACTTGAAAAGGAAAATATCGTTCAGCAGATTAACTTGAAGAATGATATTGAAACTAGCGACCTGTGCATCCGCGGTGCAACAGACAAATACCGTGCGCCGTTTTTTAAGGTAAATGCAAGGTTCACATATTTTGCAAACGGAGAATTCAAGACAGAACTTTTGGATTGCATCCGCGGAAAAGATGTTTATATTTTTCAGGATGTTGAAAACCACGAAAAGCTTGCTCTTAACGACGGAAAAAATGTTCTTAGCCTGAGCGTAAACGACCACGTTATGAGCCTTCTTGTTACTATTGATGCAGTTCGTCAGGCTGGAGCGCGCCAGATTACTTTGGTTTTGCCTGCTTATCCTTACAGCCGCCAGCATAAAAAGAAGAGCCGTGAAGGTCTTACCGCAGCTCTTTTGGGACACATTTACGAAATGATGGAAGTTAAGCGCATTATTACCCTTGACCTTCATTCACGCGAAATTGTAAATGCGTTTGCCCACACTCATTGTGAAAATCTTCATGCTTCATACCAGATTATCCGCGAGCTTGCACGTGTAGTTGATCTTACAAAGGAAGATCTTGTTGTTGTAAGCCCGGACACTGGAGCAATTGACCGCAATAAATTCTATGCGACTGGACTAAAAAAGCCTCTTGCCATGATTTACAAGGAGCGCGATTATTCAATCGTTACTCAGGATGCAAAAAATACAAACATCAAGAGCATAAAGCTTTTGGGCGATGTAAAAGGAAAAGTTGCATTCCTTGCAGACGATATGCTTGGCACAGGCGGAACTTTGCTCAAAGCAATGGGATTTTTGCATGAGCAGGGCGCGACAAAAGTTATTGCCGCAATCAGCCTTCCGTTCTTTACAGGAAATGCGATTGAGCAGTTTGACGAAGCCTACAGCAAAGGTTTGTTCTATAGAATAATTGGAACTAATGCGGTTTACCATGAAGAGCTTTTAAAGCGTGAATGGTATATCAGCACAAATGTTTCTGGTCTTTTTGCAAATGTAATTACAAGGCTTCATCACGACCAGTCTTTAAGCGATTTGCTTGACAACCGCACAATCATAGACAAGCTTATAAAAGTTTCAACACCTGCTGAAAAAGCTGAGTAATATTTTAAAACGGCATATTTCTTTTTGATGAATTATTCTACAAAAGCGGTATGCCGTTATTGTTTTTGGAAAATTGTTTTTTATGGAACAAACTGTTCTTGCCGTTGATATTGGAACATCTTCTTTAAAGGCTGCCTTTGTTTCTGAAAAAGGAAAAGTCTGCTCATTCAGCCGCCGTCCATTTTTGCTTTGTAATACCGAACACGCTTCAAAAGAATGGCTTCCTGCCTTTCAGAATGCTTTGCAGGATTTGTTTTCCAAGTCGCCAGAAATACGTCCAAGCGGAATATGTGTAAGTGGGAACGGTCCTACTCTTGTTGCACAGTCCGGCGAAACTTTTTTATGGAACGAAAAAGTTGTTCAGTTAAAATCCAGTTCCCTTTTTGTTCCGCGCTTGCTTGCGTTTAAAGACAAGTTCCCTGATGTATGGAAAAAGAGTGAACTGGTTTTTAGCGGCCCTGAATATTTTTTGTGGCTTCTTACCGGAGAGCCTTGCACAATTCTCCCTGAAAAAAGATTTGAGTCCGCGTATTGGAACAAGCAGTTTCTTTTGGAAAGCGGATTTTCAAATGACGAAATAAATAAGCTTCCGTCTTTTGCAGAGCCTTCGCATAAACTTGCAGGACTTTCAAGAAAAGCCTCTTCATTTTTGGGCGCGGAAGAATTTGGAATAAAAGAAGGACTTCCTGTTTTTTGCGGTGCTCCTGATTTTATTTCTGCGCTTGTTGGCACGGCGACTGTAAAGCCTGGCATTTTGTGCGACAGAGCTGGCTCTAGCGAAGGCATTAATTTTTGTACTTCTGTTCCGCTTGAAGCTGAAAAAATCCGCACGCTTCCTTCTGTTGTGCCGGAACTTTGGAACGCTTCTGTTTTGCTTCCTGATTCAGGTTCAAAGTTTGATTCTTTTAAGCTTAAGATTGAACGTGAGCTTGGAAGGCAGATTGAATATTCTGTTCTTGTTCAGGAAATAATCGGCAGCGACGGAACAAATGCTTCTTTAGATCAAGGCAAATATCTTATGATTCAGACCGCGTTGAATTTAAAGGATGCACTTGGAATTTTAAAAGATGCCGCTGCAAAAAAAGGAATTGCATTCCCTGATGAAATGCGTGTTGCTGGAGGGCAAGCAAAAAGCGCGCTTTGGAATCAGATGAAAGCCGATATAACTGGAATGAAAATTTCAGTTCCTTCTTGTCCTGACGCAGAACTTTTGGGAGATGCCGCGTTTGCATTTACAGCGTTGAAAGTTTTTCCTACTTTGACTTCGGCATCTGAATCTTTGTTTTCCAAGGCGGAAACTTTTTATCCGCAAAACTATTAAGGGCTTGGACGCACGTGAAGCTTTATTCAATTCCAAAGAAAATAAAAACTTTTATTTTTGACATTGACGGAACTCTTTATACAAGCCCGGAATTTGTTGCGGAGCAGGTTGATGTTCAGATTAGGCACTATGCGCACATAAACGGCATTTCCGAAGATTCCGCTAGAAACATGATTGAAAGCTACAGAAAAAAGTGGAGCGCAGAGCACGGCGGAAAAAAAATCAGCTTGGGGAACACTTTTCCTGCGTTTGGTGTGGATATTGAAACTAGCATAAAATGGCGCAACGAGCTTTTGCAGCCGGAAAAATATCTTTTGCCGAACTTAAAGCTAAAAGAATTTCTTGGGGAATTGAAAAAATCCTTTAACTTGATTTGCGTTACAAATAATCCTGTAAAAGCCGCAAGAAGAACTTTGAAAGCCGTGGGAATTTCTGAGCTTATTCCCGATGTGATTGGACTTGATACTTGCATGAAGTCTAAGCCCGCGAAGGAAATGCTTGAGCTTGCCGCAAAAAAAACTTCCAGTGAATTCAGCGAGTGCGTTTCTGTGGGAGACAGATTTGACATAGACATTGCGCTTCCTCTTGAGCTTGGCATGGGAGGAATCCTTGTAGACGGCGCACAGGATGTTGTAAAGATTCTCGATGAAATAAAATCTATTGACTAAAAAAAATCTTTGCTGTATAAGTTTGAACTCCGAGGTGTTTTATGGCTCAAGAAAAACTTATTGACAAAGTAAACGATACTCCGCTTAGAAAAATCGCTTATCCGCTTGTAATTGAAAATCTTCTTTTTCTTGCATTTTCCAGCATTGATGTTTTTATGCTGTCTGGCTATTCAGACAAGGCTGTTGCGGCGGTAGGTCTTATAACCCAGTACACTTGGTTTCTTCTTGTTTTGCTGCAAGTGATTCCAAATGGAGCGACTATTTCCCTTACAAACTTTTTGGGAGCAGGGCAGGTTGAAAAAGCCAAGAAGATTTCCCGGACGGCACTGCAGATGGTGATTGTATTCGGCTTGTTTTTTGGACTTGTGTTTGCGTTTTTAATTCCGCAGATTCTAAAAAAATACAACATTGACGATGAAGTGCGATTGTTTGCAAGCCAGTATGCTTTTATTTATTCGGCATTTTCTGTTTTCAGTGGAATCTCTATAGTTCAATCTTCTATTTTACGAAGCTACGGACACACAAAAGATGCAATGGTTGTAAATGCAATAGCAAACTCTTTAAATATTGTGGGCAATGCGCTTGCTTTGTACGGCTGGTTTGGATTGCCGGTTCTGGGCGTAAAAGGCGTTGCAATTTCCACAGTCGCAAGCCAGTTCGCAGGAAGTGTAATTCTTTCTATCCGAATCGCTTGCTTAAAAGATTCCAGGTATTCAGTAAAAAATCCGTTTAAGATTGTAAAAAGCGAATGGAGGCAGATTCTTAGAATTGGTGTTCCAACCGCAGGCGAAAGTGTTTCCTGGAATTTGTCGCAGCTTGTTATAATGATTATAATTACAACATTTGGAACAGAAGCAATTGCCGCGTTCACTTATCTTATGACAATCTTGCGCTTTATCTATATGATTGCAATTTCCATAGGAACGGCTTCTCAAATTAAAACAGGACACTATTGCGGCGCGGGACTTCAGCAGACTGCATACAAAAATGTTTTTTGCTATCAAATCTCTGGAAGCGCAGTGAGCCTTTTTATTGCGACTGTAATTTTTATTTTCCGCCGCCAGATGATTGCGCTTTTTACTACAGACACTGCGATTACTTCTATAATACTTTCTGTAATGCCTGTAACATTTTTTCTGGAACTTGGACGTTCTATAAATGTTATTACAATTCCGTGCCTTATGGCTTCTGGTGATATTCATTTTCCTGTTGGAGCCGGAATCTTTTCAAACTGGATGATTTCAACTTTGCTTTCTTATGTTTTTGCGATTGTGTTTGGCTGGGGATTTATTGGCGTTATAATTGCAATGGCGTGCGATGAACTTTTCCGCGGAACTCTGATGATTTTTAGATGGAAGTCAAAAGTCTGGATGTATAAAAAGGCAGTGTGAAAGGTTTGATGAAAGACAAAGCCCGTGCAATTTTTTGCACGGGCTTTGTCTTTTAACAGCACTGTAGATTTATTTTTTCCAAGGGTTTTTGCGGATGAATGTTTCGTCACGCTCGTAGCCTACGGAAATAATGCTTACTGGTGTGCCGGTGAAGGCTTCAATGAATTCTACATAAGCGCGCGCGTTCTTTGGCATTTTCTTGTAGCTTCTGCATTCTTTGAGCGAAGTTTTCCAGCCGGAAAATTTCTGAAGAATTGGCTTTGCGCTGTTAAGCTGGTCAATGTTTGCAGGAAAGTCTGTTACAATTTTTCCGTTTATTTCATAGCCAACGCAAGCTTCAATCTGATCCATTGCATCGTAAATAT
The DNA here is from genome assembly GCF_002297325.1 of Treponema sp. UBA753. Classification (NCBI taxonomy): domain Bacteria; kingdom Pseudomonadati; phylum Spirochaetota; class Spirochaetia; order Treponematales; family Treponemataceae; genus Treponema; species Treponema sp. UBA753. The sequence goes on from NZ_DBKJ01000031.1 coordinate 16,641, forward strand.
CAAGGTGCGTAAGAACAAGACTGTCCAAGCTGTTTACACGGCAGGCATAGCGCAATGCAACCAAATCAAGATAGCCACATCTTCTGGCTCTTCCTGTTGTAACTCCGTATTCACGGCCTGTGTCGCGCACATACTGGCAAAGCTCGCCTTCGCTTGTGGCATTGAACTCTGTTGGCATAGGACCGTTTCCGACTCGTGTTTCATAAGCTTTGAAAACTCCAAGAATATGGTCAAGGTTATGAGGACCGATTCCGCAGCCTGTTGCAGCTCCAGCCGCACAAGAAGCTCCAGAGCTTACATAAGGATATGTTCCAGAATCAATGTCGAGCATTGCTCCCTGTGCGCCTTCAAAGAGAATGTTTTCCTTGCGGAATTCCCACATTTTTTGTGTAAGGTCTACACGCATCTGCAAAAGCTGCTCTTTGTATTTATCAAGATATTCAAGGTCTTCTTTTTCAAGGTCAGCAAGTTTTTCTGTCCAGTCCAAGTCTGCAAGCCGAAGTCCGTCGCGGTGAGCTTTTTCACTGTAGGCGATTCCGATTCCACGGCCGGTTGTTCCAATCGGGCGTTTGCGGGAAGCGTCTCTGTCTTTATCCATCTGGCGGTATCTTGGAAGAATAAGGTGCGCGCGGTCGGAAATAAATACTCTGCCTTCCCAGTCCACGCCGTTGTCTTTTATCATTTTAAGCTCTTCAAACAAGGCTTCCGGGTCGATAACCATTCCTGCTCCAAGAAAAACCTTTTTGTCTGAATAAAGGATTCCGCTTGGAACTTGATGAAGCGCAAATTGTTTTCCATCTACAACAATTGTATGTCCTGCGTTCGGACCTCCTGAATAACGGACAACATATTTTGCGTCCTTTGCAAGGTAGTCTACAATTTTGCCTTTTCCTTCATCGCCCCACTGAGCGCCAATGATAACAACATTCATTTATAATTCCTCCAAGGCTTTCCGCCTAGAATTTTTAATTTAGTTTCAGCTGTGAATAGAAGTGTTGCGTACTGTAACATCGTGCGCGCTTCCTTCGCTGATTGTTGTAGATGAAACAAGTGTAAGTTTTGCTTTCTGCTGAAGTTCTGGAATTGAAAGTGCGCCGCAGTTGCACATTGTGTGAATTACTTTGCTCATTGAAAGCGAAACATTGTCGTGCAAGCGTCCGGCATAAGGAACGTAAGAGTCTACTCCTTCTTCAAACGCCATTCCCTTTTTTCCGCCAAGATCGTAACGCTGCCAGTTGCGCGCCCTGTTGCTTCCTTCGCCCCAATATTCCTTTACGTAGTTTCCGTTGATTATAAGCTTGTTTGTAGGAGACTCATCGAATCTTGCAAAGTAGCGTCCGAGCATTACAAAGTCCGCGCCCATTGCAAGAGCAAGTGTTATGTGGTAGTCGTGAACGATTCCGCCGTCCGAGCAGATTGGAACATAGATTCCTGTTTTTGCGTAGTATTCATCGCGCGCTTTTGCAACTTCGATTGTAGCTGTTGCCTGTCCGCGTCCGATTCCTTTTTGCTCGCGTGTAATGCAGATTGAGCCGCCGCCAATTCCAATTTTTACAAAGTCCGCGCCGTTTTCTGCAAGGAACATAAAGCCTTCGCGGTCAACAACGTTTCCAGCCCCAACTTTTACATCTTTTCCGAATTTTTCGTGGATGTCGTGAAGGGCTCTTGCCTGCCATTCAGAATATCCTTCGCTTGAATCAAGGCACAAAATATCAACGCCAGCCTTTAAAAGTGCCGGAACTCTTTCCATGTAGTCGCGTGTGTTGATTCCTGCACCAACAATGTATCTGTGGTCGCTGTCCATAAGCTCGTTTGGATGGCTTTCGTGGTTGTCAAAGTCTTTTCTGAATACAATTGAAACAAGATGATTTTTGTCATCGATTATAGGAAGCTGATTTACTTTGTGCGCCCAGATTAAGTCGTTTGCCGCGCTCAAAGTGATTCCGTCTTTGCCGGTAACAAGTTTTGCAAAAGGCGTCATGTATTCGCTTACTTTTGAATTTGCAGGAACATGGTCAATTCTAAAGTCGCGCTCTGTAATAATTCCTTCAAGCTTGCCGTGGGCAGTTCCATCGTCTGTTACGGCAATTGTGCTGTGTCCAGTTTGTTCTATTAAAGATACAACTTCTTCAAGAGTCTGATCCGGGCGGATATTTGAGTCGGAAGTTACAAAGCCGGCTTTGTATGATTTTACGCGCGCAACCATTGCCGCCTGATTTTCGATTGTCTGTGAGCCAAATATAAAACTGATTCCGCCTTCTTTTGCAAGGGCAATTGCCATTTTGTCATCAGAAACCGACTGCATGACCGCGCTTACCAAAGGAATGTTCATTGAAAGCGAAGGTTTTTCGCCTGATTTTTTGTTGAATCTTACAACTGGTGTTTTCAATGAAACATTTTCTGGAATGCATTCTGCGGATGTGTAGCCGGGAATTAACAGATACTCACCGAATGTGTGAGACGGTTCTTCGTAAAAGTATGCCATTTTGCCCTCTTGAAATGAAATTAGGCAGCTATAGTGCCTTAGAAATTTCAGCATATTATATAAAAAACAGCCTGTTCTGTCTATTCTTTAGTTATGGAGGGAGGAAAACCAACT
>NZ_DBKJ01000051.1:0-2937 GCF_002297325.1 Treponema sp. UBA753
TCATTGTTTGGCGTTTTGTATTTGAACGGATACTATAAAAGTACAGTTGAAAAATACCCGAGAATAAAGAGGGCATGAAAATGAGGTACAGCAAAGAATTCAAGGAACAGGCAATCAAACTGTCTGATGAAATCGGAGTAAATCCGGCCTGTGCACAGCTTGGACTTGTTTACGCAACTTTAGCCGACTGGCGAAAAAGTTATAACCGTGAACGAATCCTTAAACAAAAAACATCAGAAGACGATCCGCCTACAGAGCGTGAAAAAAAACTGATGAAAGAAAATGCGGATCTCCGCGAGGCTAATAACATCCTCAAGGATGCTTTCCGTTTTTTCGTAAACGACCGGAAGCAGTAACAGTAAGAAGCATTCATTGGTTCATCTTTGATAACAGAAAAAAATATCATGTGAACCGAATGTGCAAGTCTCTTTCGGTCAATGAAAAAGGCTATTACAAATGGCTGCGTAACGGAGAGCGGCCTAAAAAGTGGCAGGATTTACTCGTAGAGATACATCGTATCCTTGATGAAGATCCTGACAATGACAACTACGGTGCAGACAGAATGCTGATTGCATTGACTCAGAAAGGAATACAGACTTCCTTGAGTTCTGTAAGACGTGCAATGCGAAAAGGCAATCTTCTGAAACCGGGCAGAAGAAGTCCTGACGGGCTTACCAAGGCTGATAAAAAAGCCCAGAGACCTCAGAATCTTCTGCGGCGCGACTTTACAGCAAAAGCTCCGGACCGGAAGTGGCTGACTGATATAACTCAGGTGCCATGCAAGGACGGAAAGCTTTATATCGCTCCTGTTTTTGACTGTTTCGGTGGTGAGATAATAAGTCTTGCCATGGATACAAACATGAAAAAGGAACTGTGTATTTCCGCTCTGGAAGCGGCTTTTGAAATGAGAAAACCTAAGTCAGGAGTGATAATTCACAGTGATGCCGGAAGCCAGTACACAAGCGAGGCTTTCAGGCTCGCAGTTGGAAAACATCATGCAGTCCAGAGCATGAGCGATGTCGGAAAGTGCTACGACAACGCGAGAATGGAATCATTCTTTATTTATATCAATGATGTCTTTCTTGCTTTCGAGCTTCATAAAACCAATTTGGTCTTCAGGTCTATGAAGAACTCCATTTGGATTTTCGCCGAAGAAGTTTTGCACTTCCTCCCAACTCATTTGTCGTTGCAAGAAATTAGATTTGTTGTATTGTTCTTCCGTTATTTCAGAATCGTATGTTTCTCTTCCATCCGGGTCTGTATACTTGACAGGGTTATTCCCCGCGTAGTGATACAAATTACCATTTGTCTAACTAAACGCCCTTTTCAGCCTCCTTTTGCCCTATTTATACCACGGAAAAACAGAAATTCTGTGTTTTATTTTTTAAATTTCGGAAGAATTCTGACTTTTAAGCAGGAATTCTTCCGAAATTTCTGCGCATTTTAAGCCTTGTTCCTACAAATTGTCATTTGTAGGAATAAGCAAAAAATTAAAAAACACTATACATAGCAGGGATGTATAGTGCCATTTATTTTAAGGAATAACACTACCGTCTAAACTACATTTTGCTTTTTCAAATTTAATATTATCAAATTTCTGCTTTTGCAATATTTTTTTTAGTGCTTCTGAAACATATATTCCTCTTGGAAGTATACCAAAGGAACTTTCAAGAGGAAAAAAATTATGTCCTTCAAGTTTTTCAGAGGCAAAACAAGGAACCAAAATCGCATTGCTGGCAGGCACTCTTGTAGTAAGTTTTGAATCAAGCACATCAGGAATCCTTTCAAATATCGGAATATAATAATTTCTTGTTTCAATCTCTGAACTAACAGAAACTTTTATCCAACTGAAAGAATCTTTTGAACCTTTGTTTTCTTCAATACAGTTTTTCAACCGTTCCGATAATAGATAATAAGCAAATTGATTGTACTGATAATCAAAAAAAACTTTTTCAGGTACATTGTTGTTTTGGGTTATTCCATTGTTTGTTATGCGCATTTGTGCCAAAAACAAATTGCATGGAAACCGTCTGTTCTGCTTTATAAAGTCATCGACCTCAAGAGGTGAAATAATGCTTTCATCTGCAAGCTTTGCCATTGAAAAATCTTTACTTGAACCTTCTTTGGCTGTAAATAACACACACTTATTCATTTTTTACTCCCAACCTGCTTTCCTTAACAAATCTGGATTATTTCTGACAGGTTCTTTTACATATTTATCAAATAGTTCCAAAAATTTACTTGTATCAGATCCTGCCTCGTTTGATGCTCTATTCATACCATCCAAAACGAATTCATGATATTTATTTGGATGTCTTCCCTGATGAGGCAAGCTTTCCATATTCCAGCCAGCACCTTTTCCATCAAGTTTTAATCCATACTTATCTGCAATATTTTTCATTTGTTGTGTATATTTTTTACTTTTGTTAGTTGCAAAATGGTGTATTTGATTAGGTCTTGAAGATTTTACAACTTTCGCTGTATCGCCAACCTTGTCTGCTGTTCTTACAGCATCACCGATTTTATCAGCTTTTCTGGCAAGTTTTACAGCATCATCAATTTTTGATAATCCTGCTGGGATTCCAGGAACCAATATAGCGGCGGCATCAATCCCGACATCTATCCAACCGGAATTATCACCTTTTGAACTTTTATAGATTGCAGAACCAATGTCATAGAGCGTGAAGCCTATATCCCAAATGGTGTCAACTACCCTTCCGTCCGGATCTGTATACTTGACAGGATTGTTTGCGGCATAGGCAAACAAATTACCATTGATGTGATTAAATACTCCGCCCATGCCGGGCAGATTTTGGTTATATTTCTTTGCCTCCTCGTCTATTGGCGCTTTTGGGATGTATTCCCCAAGTGCAGGGTCAGTGCTTATCCAGCGGCTGTACCTCGGGTCAAGATACCTAGCTCCATAATAATAAAGTC
>NZ_DBKJ01000098.1:0-15103 GCF_002297325.1 Treponema sp. UBA753
AATACAAAACGCCAAACAATGATTCTTCTGGGCATCATGAATTATGGCATGCCGTTACCAGCAACAAGGTAACTTTTGACGCTGGCGATGACTCCGTTATCCAGACTGTGCTTCAAATCGACGGACTTGGCCGTGCGGTCAGAACTGCAAAGTCCGGCTTTGTCAACGGCAGGGACGGCTGGAACGCGAGCGGCGCGGTCGAGTACGACAGCAAGGGAAGAGCCACAAAGGAAGGCATGACGGAATTCATACAGGGAGACATTCAGACGCTTCTTGAATCCGTGCCAAAAATGACAGCTTTATATACCGCTTATGAATACGACGAGAAGGACAGGCAAATTAAGACTACCCTGCCCGACAGCTCTATGCAGTCAAGTGCCTTTTATATAGAAGAAAACAGGCTAATAACAGAGACAGCCGACCCGCTCGGAAATGTGTCTGCGCAGGAGACAGACAGCCGCGGAAACATTGTCCGAATAGCGAAAAAGGACGCACATGGAAAACTGCTCACGCAGGCAACTTACCGCTATAATGCTATGGGCGAAATGCTAAAGGCCTTTGACGCGAAAGGACACCCGATAACGGCGGAATACGACCTTCTTGGTCGCAGAACCGCCCTTGAAAGCAAGGACTCAGGACGGCAGGAATTTTTCTATGACGAGTGCTCCAGCCTCGTGCGCGAAAGCAGCAGCGTTCTGCGCGAAAGCAACAAACAAATTCTTTACGAGTATGACGGGCTGAACCGCCTTATAAGAATTGATTATCCCGACACGGAAGATACTGTTTATACCTACGGAGGCGCAAACAGCACGCATGGAGCGGCAAACAGGATTCTGTCTGTAACAGACGCAAGCGGCTCACTTGAGTACGAGTATGGAAAGCTTGGCGAAGTTATAAAAGAAACCAGAACACTGGCAACACACCTGAACGGCAGCAATCCGACAGAGACCGCCGTCATGGAATACAGAAGCGACTACCTCGGCAGAATGCAGTGGATAGCCTACCCCGACGGAGAGAAAGTAACCTACGACTACGACAACGGCGGTCAGGTAATTTCTGTAACAGGCTCTAATTATGGAAACGAATTCAACTATGTGACAAACATCCTCTACGACCAGTACGGACAAAGAACGCGCATAGACTACGGAAACGGAACATTCACAGAATATAATTATGACCCTGCGCGCAGATGGCTTGATTCAATTAAAACTGAAAACAAGTGGGGGCAAAGTTACCAGAATATAGCCTATAGTTTTGATGCGGTCGGCAATGTCCTTGGTTACGAGAATGATTGCCTTGGCGACGCAAGCGGAAGCTACACAACAAGGCAGGCATACTCTTATGACAGTTTGTATCAATTGATAAAAGCGGACGGCGAGACGACCTACAATCCGTACCAGTCCAGCGTGCCGGAGTTCAAGTCTAACTATACACAAACCTTTACTTTTGATAGTATTGGACTTGGAAACATGACAAGCAAAGTTTCGTTAGAAAGCATAACGCCTCAGAAGACTATCGGTGATAATCTGAACTACAGTTTCAAGTATGTATATGACGAAAACTTTGCCCATAGGCTTGTTCATGCAGGCGAACGTTATTATAAGTACGACGCAAACGGAAACATCGTCTGCGAGCAGGACGGAGCGTTTGACGGCTCTGATGAAACCGTTACTTATCATAAAATAACACAGGAAGCTGACGATGTTTATTCAACAGATTACGGCTGGGGATTATTTAAAGAGGAAGATAAAAGCGGTGGCGGAAACGGAAAAATAAACGGCACTAAGTACAAGCGCACCTATAAATGGAACGAGCGTAACCAATTAGTTTCAAGCGTGGATGACAGCTACAGCACCGCCTACGTCTACGGACAGGACGGACAGCGGAGCAACAAATACACGCAGAATTCCGAGACATTATATTTTAATAAGATGTGGACGCTCCACACAGACAGCGGAAACAATGTCTACGGCGGACAGACCGCAAAAAACATATATCTTGGAGACACGCGCATTGTAACCAAGCTCAACAGCGGCGACGAGCCGACCTACAACGAGGAGTACTACAAGCAGTACTACTACCACTCTGACCATCTCGGCTCTGCCTCGCTCATCACAGACTACAAGGGCGATGAGTACCAGAGAATTGAGTACACGCCTTACGGCGAGACCTGGGTTGAGAATACAAGCAACACTGGGCTTGAGTACCTGCCGTATAGATTTACCGCTAAGGAACTCGATGAAGAAACAGGGCTTTATTATTATGGCGCGCGCTATTTAAATCCAAGAACAAGCCAGTGGATAAGCACAGACCCGGCGCTGGGTGAATATATACCTGCAGCTCCAGTGAATGACGAGGCAAAGAAAAACAACCAGAATCTGCCGGGTATGGGAGGTGTGTTTAATCACATCAATGCTAATTTGTACCACTACGCAGGGAATAATCCAATCAGATACACTGACCCAGATGGAAGGGAAGATTTCATTCCATTTACATCTTTTTCTAGTTTTGTTTCTTTTTTGTTTACCAAGGATGCAAATTTCAAAACTATAAAAACTTATGGAGACTCATTATCTGGCGATGCTTCTGCACAAATTTTAGCCAACACAATTACAAAAAATGCAGTCAATGAGATTATCAAAAATACAGGTGAAAATATAAAAAGTTCTGGAGAGATTTTCTTTGAAGCCTCCTCTAAAACTGCAGGAATAATCTCAGAAGTAACAGGAGATATTGCATTAGCTGGATTTGCTACTGGTCAACCTGAAATAGCATTTTCCATGGGCAGTATATCTACAATAGCTGGAGGTGCAGAAATTCCTCTACTAGGATTAAAAGCTTTATGTACTGGAAATAAAAAAGATATGGAAAAATTTAAGTTAACAACAGAATCATTTGCACTATCTATAGGAACTAATTATGGAATTTCAAAGGGAATTCAATATGGTTTCAAAGATTCTGTATCAACATTCAATGCTGATGCAACTGCTGCATTTACTGATAAAATTTTACAAAACTATATGAAAAATGAGGATGATAAATGAAAACAAACTTTAATTCATGTGAAATTTTACTATTTATTTTGGGATTAATTTGCTATATAGCATATAAACAAACAAAGGTTAATTTTTTATTAATAGTATTATTGCTAGATGGAATATCATGGGGGGGGGGAGTAGGTATAATTAATAAATGGAAATGTTCTAACAAAGAAGATCCTATATGGCTTTATCATTTTGTAAGATTCGTAGCAATATTTGGAGGCTTAATCTCATTTATAATATTTTATACAGTATACAAAATTTTTTATCACTAACAAAAGATCGCGTTTGATTCTGACGGGCTTGGAAACATGACATCCAAAATCTCAACAGAAACTGTATCGCCAAATAAGGCAATCGGAGACAGCCTGAACTACAGCTTTAACTATGTCTACGATGACAGCTACGCCCACCGCCTGACAAGCGCGGGCGGCCGCTATTACAAGTACGACGCTAACGGAAACATCGTCTGCGAGCAGGACGGCAGCTTTGAGAGCGGCAGCGAAGAAACCGTTTACCACAAGATTACGCAGGAATCAGAAAACGTCTACTCTACGGATTATGGATGGGGATTATTTAAAGAGGAAGATAAAAACAGCGGAAAAGCAAGCTCCGCTAAATACAAGAGAACCTACAAATGGAACGAGCGCAACCAGCTTGTAAGCTCTGTTGATGACAACTACAGCACAGCCTACGTCTACGGACAGGACGGACAGCGTTCTAATAAATACACGCAGAATTCCGAAACGCTTTACTTCAACAAAATGTGGACTCTGCACACCGACAGTGGTAATAATGTCTACGGCGGACAGACTGCTAAAAATATTTATTTAGGTGAAACAAGGATTGTCACAAAGCTGAACAGCGGTGAGAATCCGACTTACCATGAGGAGTATTACAAGCAGTATTATTATCACTCAGACCACTTGGGAAGCGCAAGCCTCATCACGAACTATAAGGGCGACGAGTACCAGCACATTGAGTACACGCCTTATGGTGAGACCTGGGTTGAGAAGACAATCAACAATGGATTGGAGTATCTGTCGTACAAGTTCACAGGCAAGGAACTCGATGAAGAAACAGGGCTTTATTATTATGGCGCGCGCTATTTAAATCCAAGAACAAGCCAGTGGATAAGCACAGACCCGGCGCTGGGTGAGTATATTCCAAGTGCTGGAAAGGCGACTGCCAGCGATGCAGGCAGCCTGCCGGGCATGGGAGGAGTTTTCAACACAGTGAATTTGCAGCTGTACCACTACGCTGGGAATAATCCAATCAGATTTACGGATCCGGATGGAAGGGCACAAAACGTAGCTCAAAAAATTGCAACGTCAGCGCTAAAATTTATTTCTAATCATTCTAAGACTGCTCGAACTTTTATAAAAGAACATACGTCTATTCAGATTCAACGAAGTGTTGATGATAACGGTCAAAACGGAAAATATTTTCAATCTAAAGGAAGTATTTCTTTTTGTGGAATTCCATTAAACACAATTGATGTTCAATCTACAGCAGACTGGAAAAGTCAAGTAGATGCTGGTAAAGGTGGAACCATCGATGTCGGAACTTACACAGGAACATTATTGAATAAATCAGGAAGTTATGAAAACGCAATTAGTATTACCGGCAATAATGTAAAAGAATCTGATGCTGTCTTATGTCATCCAAATGTCAAAACGGCTCTAGGCGAAACTGAAGAATATGGAAGTGGTAGTGCAAAAGGTAGACCTTTAAGTCTTGGATGCCAAATTTCTCATCTTGAGGATTTTAATGAAGTTACTAATATCTTAAAAGATGTAGGATTTGAATATGGTGTTGGAAAAGATGCATGGGCTAAAGGTGATACAATAAAGATTAATATTGCGGCACCAAAGGAAGATTAAAATGAAGAAGATAAGTTTTTTAATTATATATATATTAATTGCATTCGTTTCATATGCAAATGAATTTTACAATGGTTTTGATAACAGTTCATTTAAGTCAATAGTTTTTAAGCCTTCGAATAAGGTTTCCTTTTATAATGATGCTGATGATAATCCAGATTTATTATGGAATAATGATTTTGTTTATTCGTTAACAGATTATGAAAAGGCATATATTTTAACCATAAGTAATGAAAATTGTAATAAAAGATTTTATGCTTTAAAATCAGATTTTTGCTTAATTTTATATGATTGTGAAACGAATGAATGTATATTCACAGGGGCTTCTATATCATTTAATCAAACTGAAGGACTGTTTTTCCCCTCATTCATTTCAGCGACTTCTGAGTTGAGAGAAGGTAGTAAGGTTTACACAGTACAGAATTTATCAAATTTTAAGTTAGATTCTCCGTGGTGTGAAGCGTCTGAAGATTATGGAATTGGAGAAAAAATCAGATTAAGTATAAATGCAAGAAATCTTATAATTATATCAGGATATGTTTCCGCGAAGAAATCTTACCTGTTTGAGAATAATTCAAGACCAAAGATAATTACTATATCTTTTTTGAAGTCAAAAATACAAAAAGAATTTGAATTAAAAGATTCTCCTAACCCTCAGATTATTAACTTGGATGGATTATACAATGAAGAAATAGAAATTGTAATCAAGGATGTATATCTTGGAAAAAAATATAAAGATACATGTATCAGTACAATATTTTCAATGTATCTTAATTAGTTTTTTCCTTAAACTTTCAAGTTTCTTTAAAAGAAACTTGAAAGTCGCTGCCGCAGGCTCCCGAACAATGAGTTCCCCCCCCCTGAGGAACAGTCTTCCGTAAAAGAAAGAACCGTCGGGAGTTTTTTTTGTTCATAAAAAAACTTCCTTTCCAAGATGAAAACCGCAGGAGAAGGACATGTCAGATACAATTCAACTCGAACAAAAGCAACATCTTTAAGCAGCACTTTAGTTACTGTTGGCAGTAAACTTAATCAATTGGAAAAATCTGTAAAAGAATATTTTACTGATAAAATATTGTCGAACTATGACTATGAAGAGAGTGTGAAGTCCTTTCTGTAAATTCAGCAGGCTGCGGTAAAAAGTTTTAATGCGGATAAATCCCGCAAGCAGCTGACAGCCACTGTTATTGATTCGAATATAAAATACAGTTGATTTTTTATCAAGAGTTATTTTTTTAAGACAGCTTCCCCCGACGGGAAGCTGTCTTTTTTTTTGAGACTAGTCAGGCAGACGGCCTTCATACATTATGCACATCTCACCGTAGACCTGGCCCCAGCTGTGAACCGGCTGAGTCCATTTTTTTGTCGCCTCAAAAGTCGCAAGATAAAGAGCCTTGAGCAGAGCCTGGTCGCTAGCTATTCAATTTTTAACGCTTAAGTCCGGCGGCTGTCTGAAGCATATTGTCGCTAGTTTGAATTGCCTTTGAGTTGAACTCATAAGCGCGCTGGGCAACAATCATCTGAACCATTTCATTTACAACAGAAACGTTGCTCATTTCAAGGAACTTATGCTTTGTAATTCCCATTCCGTCAATTCCAGGACGTCCGGCAATTGGGTCTCCAGAAGCGTTTGTAACTTTGTAAAGATTGTCGCCTGTGTTTTCAAGTCCGACTGCATTCGGAAATCTGTAAAGTTCAAGCTGGCCGACTTCAATAGGCTCAAGCTCACCGTTTACTTTTACGTTTACTCTTCCGCCATCAGAAATAGAAAGAGTTTCAAGCTGAAATCCTTCCGGCATGATTATCTCAGGCATTACGCGCAGTCCGTTTGCCGTTACAAGCTGCCCGGTTGAATCAACCTTGAATGAACCGTCTCTTGTGTATGCCCAGCTTCCATCGTACTGTTGAACTCTAAAGAATCCGTCTCCGACAACAGCAACATCTGTGTCAACTCCTGTCGCCTGCAAAGAACCTTGGGTCATAATACGCTGTGTGGCTCCAACTTTAACACCGCTTCCCATCTGATGCCCAACAGGAGTTACAGTGTCTTCCGTAGCCGGAGTTCCTGCAAGCTTTACATTCTGATAAAGAAGATCTTCAAATTCAGCGCGATGCTGCTTAAACCCAGTTGTGTTTACGTTAGAGAGATTGTTTGAGATTGTGTCTATATTCATCTGCTGGCCGTTCATTCCTGTAGCGGCATTCCATAAACTTCTTACCATTTTCTATTCCCTCTTATTAGCGGTTTACAGTAACAACTTTAGACCAAAGTGTGTCCATCATGCTGTCTTCTGTCTGAACTGACTTCTGGTTCGCCTCGTAAGCCCGGTTTACTTCTATCATCTGAACCATTTCATTTACAACATTCACATTGCTTGCTTCCGTATATCCTTGCAAAAGACGCGGACGCTCATCACCTTCTGCAACATACGCATCTCCAGAAATTTCATTTGAATTCCAAAGCGAAGAGCCTTGCTTTTTTAGGAAACGCTCGTTTTCAAAGCGGACAACTTTTATTCTGTCCACAAGCTCGTTGTCTTCATTTGTATAAATCATTCCGTCCTGATTTACAAAAAACTTGTCATTAGGAACATGAATCGCTCCGTTTTCACCAAGAACAGGATAGCCTTCCTTTGTCAAAAGAATTCCTTCTTTTCCAAGGTGAAAATTTCCGTTGCGAGTATAGCGTTCGCCAGCCGGAGTCTGAACTGCAAAAAATCCTTCTCCGCCTAAAGCCATGTCTGTTTTTGTATCTGTTGATTTAAAAGAGCCTTGAGTAAAATCTGTATAAAGCTCATTCGTTTCAACGCCAAGCCCTATTGAACCGATTATTGGAGCCGCATCCGCAGAACCAAAAGGTGTTTTGTACACGCCGTCTGCCGCAGTCCTTCTAAGCAAAAGCTCGCTGAATTCCTTGTTTACAGGAATTTCCTTTTTAAAGCCTGTTGTGTCTACATTCGCAAGATTATTCGAAATTGTGTCCAGCCTGCTTTGCTGAGCGTTCATTCCGCTTGCTCCGATATACCAGCCTCTAATCATAACATAACCTCAATTAGTTTATCGGAATCCGAGTAAAAAAGTTAAGCTAAATCAGATCAAAGCAAATATCATGTATTTTAAACAAAATTTTCCTTGTTTTTTGAAGAATTGCAGTTTATACTTTATTCATTCTACTTAATTTTTTTACGAGATTATAAAAATGTACAGTCCACGTTTTGCCGCAATGATTTTAATTTTTTTTGCTACACTGATTTGCTTTGTAATAGCTCTTCTTCTACTGATTCTACATAAAAAAAGCTACATGATTGAACACGACAACATAACCGGGCTTCCTGCATACAGGCACTTTGAAACCGATGCAAAAAAGCTTCTAAAAAACGCGCTTCCAAACGAATACATGATTCTTTCTCTTAATGCAGACAATTTTAGAATCATAAACGACACTTACGGAATTCTCTGCGGAAATGAAATTTTAAAGCTTTTAGGGCATCACTTTAAATCCCAATGCGGAAAAAATGAGTTTGTGTGCAGGTTTTACGCAGACAACTTTGTCTTCCTTATGAAAAACATGGAATTTTTCTGGGACATAGAAGAGCGCGTATACAACATGACAAATGTAGACAATATCGTAAAAAAATATCTTCCTCCAAAATATCAGTTTACATTCAGCGCGAGCATTTACCGCATAGAAAATCCGCTGGACGACATAGAATCCATGATAGACAAGGCGAACCTAGCTCAAAAACTATACAAAAATCATTTTGCGACCCACAGAGTAATCGAATATACAAGCGAGCTGAAAGATTCCCACAATTGGAACAGGGAAATAACGCTTTCTATGGAAGAAGCTTTTGAAAATAAAGAGTTTGAAGTTTTTTACCAGCCAAAGTTCAAGTTTGAAGACGAAACTGTAATCGGAGCAGAAGCTCTTATAAGATGGAACAATCCGCGCAAAGGTTTTCTTTCGCCTGCAAGATTCATACCGCTTTTTGAAGACAACGGTTTTATAGAAAAAATCGATAAGTTTGTGCTGAACAGAGTCTGCCTTTTTCTTGAAGAATGGAACAAGACTCCCGAAAGCAAAAGCCAGCCGCTTACAATTTCATTCAATCTAAGCCGCTACAACCTTTACAACCCGAATTTAATCAGCGACCTAAAGCAAATTTCACGCAGCTACGACATTGGCGACAACAAAATAGAAGTCGAGCTTACAGAAAGAATCATGATTGATAATCCAAACCGACTTATAAAAATAATGAGCGAAATTAAAAAAGCAGGATTTTCTGTTTCCGTAGATGATTTTGGAGCTGGATATTCTTCACTGAACCTTTTAAAGAATATGCCGGCTGATGTAATAAAGCTAGACAAGGAATTTCTTTCGTCCCAAGAAGAAAACAAAAATCAAAAGGAACGAATTATCATAACTTCTGTAATCGAAATGGCAAAAAAACTCAACATAACAACAGTCGCCGAAGGAGTCGAAACAAAAGACCAGTGCGAAATGCTAAAAACAAGCGGCTGCGACATTGCCCAGGGATTCTATTACGCCAAGCCAATGCAGGAAAAACTGTTCAAGGAATTCCTCGGAATGAAAGAAAAGCAGAGTGTTTAACTTTTTTCAGAAACAGCTTAAAAAATAATTTTTTTTGGAAGTTTCGTATAATAAAATCAAGATATTTTGTTGCAAAATTCAGAAAGTGTTTTATAATATTGAAAGAACATTTCAAAAAATTTGGGTATAAATCTCAAGTTTTACCAAGCGGAGGAATTTAATAATATGGCTTTGAAAAACACAGAAGAACCAAGAGTTCTTGCAATCATTTTGGGCGGAGGAAAAGGAACAAGACTCTACCCTCTTACAAAAGAAAGATCCAAACCAGCGGTTCCTTTCGGCGGAAAATATAGAATTGTAGATATTCCTATTTCAAACTGCATCAACTCTGGCTACAAAAAAATTTATCTTTTAACACAGTTTAACTCTGCGTCGCTCCACCTGCACATAAATAATTCCTACAACTTTGACCGCTTTTCAGACGGATTTGTAGAAATTCTTGCAGCAGAGCAGACTCTTGAACATTCAGGCTGGTATGAAGGAACAGCAGATGCAGTCCGCAAAAACTTCGGACATTTTAGAGTTCAGCGTCCAACACATTACATAATCCTTTCAGGCGATCAGCTTTACAAGATGAATCTCAAGGATTTTATGAACAAGCATATTGAAAGCGGCGCTGAAATCACAATCGCAGCAAAAGCTGTAAACCGCCGTGATGCTTCTGGATTCGGAATCATGCAGGTTGACGACACAAACCGCATTACAGCTTTCATGGAAAAGCCGGCTGCTGACATGAACATTGACGCCTGGAAAATTCCAGAAAAATCAAGAGGCGATCTTCCTGCAAGCCTTGAATATCTTGCTTCAATGGGAATTTACATTTTCAACGCTTCAACAATGGAAGAGCTTTTAAGCAATGACAAGACTGACTTTGGAAAAGAAATTATTCCAATGGCAATAAAGTCAAAGCAAGTCAACAGCTACATTTTCAACGACTACTGGGAAGACATTGGAACAATTCGTTCATTCTACGAAGCCACATTGGATCTTACAAATCCTGTTCCAAATTTCAATCTTTACGAAGAAGACAAGCCTATTTACACACAGATGCGCAATCTTCCGCCGAGCAAAATCAACAACGCAAACATGACTGCGACACTTGCAAGCGAAGGATGTGTAATTGAATATTCACGCGTGCAAAAATCCGTAATAGGCATCCGCTCTATAATAAACGAAGGCTGCGATTTGAACGGCGTTGTAATGATGGGCGCTGACTTCTACGAAAGCGAAGAAGACAAAGCTGAAAACAAAAAGAAGAAAATTCCAGATCTTGGAATCGGAAAGAACTGCAAAATAAACAAAGCAATCATTGATAAAAATGCACACATCGGAAACAACTGTTGCATAAACATCAATGGAAAAACTTATGAAGACGGAGATCACGGTTTGTTCTATAGTTCAGACGGAATCATCGTTATCAGAAAAGGCGCAGTTATTCCAGACGGAACAGTAATTTAAAAAAAAGAAGGCTGTCATTAGACAGCCCCACTTTATATTGCACGGGTTTTTATAAAGAAAGTGCCAAAAATGCACAAAAACATCTTTATAAAACCGTGCTTTTTTTTATTCTTCAGACAAACCGCCAGGATTCATTGACGCAAGGAAAGCCTCGTTGTCCTTTGTCTTTCGCATTTTGTCACGGATAAGTTCAAGCATATCGGCGTCATCCATAGGATTAAGAACTTTGCGAAGAATCCACATACGCTGAAGTTCAGCTTCAGAAAGCAAAAGCTCTTCTTTTCTTGTGCCGGATTTTTTAATATTAATTGCCGGGAACAATCTGCGCTCAGCAAGTTTTCTGTCAAGATCGATTTCGCTGTTGCCAGTTCCCTTGAACTCTTCAAAAATAACTTCATCCATGCGGCTTCCAGTTTCAATAAGCGAAGTTGAAATTATTGTAAGAGAACCGCCCTCTTCCACATTTCTAGCCGCGCCAAAAAATCTCTTTGGCTTGTGAAGCGCGTTTGAATCAACCCCGCCGGAAAGGACTTTTCCAGAAGTCGGAACAGTCTGGTTGTACGCACGTGCAAGACGAGTTATAGAATCAAGGAAAATAACAACATCGCGCTTATGCTCAACAAGGCGTTTTGCTTTTTCCAAAACCATTTCAGCAACCTGAACATGGCGAGTCGCCTGCTCATCAAAAGTTGAAGAAATAACTTCCGCATGAATAGAACGCTCCATTTCTGTAACTTCTTCCGGACGCTCGTCAATAAGAAGTACAATCAAATAAACTTCTGGATTATTTACAGTTATGGCATTTGCAATTTTCTGCATCAATGTCGTTTTTCCAGCTTTTGGAGGAGCAACAATCAAAAGACGCTGACCTTTTCCAATCGGAACAAAAAGATCAACAATGCGTGTGCTAAGTTCTGTTGAAACTGTTTCAAGTCTAAGTTTTTCATTAGGATAAAGCGGCGTAAGATTTTCAAAAGGAACACGAGTCTGCGCAACATAAGGATCTTCAAAATTCACAGTTTCAATGCGCAAAAGTGCAAAGAATTTTTCACCTTCCTTAGGGCTTCTTGTCTGACCATAAATTGTGTCGCCAGTTTTTAAGTTGAACAAGCGGATTTGACTTGGTGAAATATAAATGTCATCAGGACCAGGAAGATAAGAGTTCTGCGGACTTCTAAGAAAGCCATAGCCATCAGGAAGAATTTCCAATGCACCAGAAGCAAAAATAATTCCGCCGTGTTCCGTATGCGCACGTAAAATTGAAAAAATCAAATCCTGCTTTTTCATAGGAGCCATTTCATCAGCAGAAATTCCATACTGAACGCCAAGCTCTCTAAGTTCCGGCATGCTTTTCTTTGTAAGGTCATTAATCAAAAGACGTGGCTTTGACTCATATTCCTCTGGATTTTCAATTTTCTGGGCAGCCTGAACAGCCTCTAGCCTAGCCTGAAGATTTCTTTCATAATTTGTGTTGTTGTAACGGTTGTTGTTGTAACGCCGGTTTCCATAGCGATTGTTGCCGTTCCATCTTCTGTTATTGTCATAACGCTGGCGAGGCACATAATGCTCTTCATGGCTTGAATCAGAATTTGATTCTGAAGATTCATGGTGGGACTGAGTTTGTGGCTCAGATAAAGATTCAGAAGTCGCAGAACCATTTTCTTGTGACTCAGAAGAAGATTCATCTGAAGCCTCTGGCTCTACGCTTTCTTGTTCAGCTGATTTTTTTACTATCCGCCGTCTTCTTACTTTAGGAGGATTTTTCGCCTCATCTGATTCTGTAGATTCAGGATTTTCATTTCCTTCCAACTGGCTTGCGGCTTCTTCGGTCTGAATTTCCGCTGCTTCATCTGAATTACGGCGTTTTATAATTGCCATAGATTACTCCAAAATAGGCATCCCAAAAGATATGGCATGTCGTTTTTATATGCAAGAACTGCAATAATTTTTATGATTTTTAATTTCAAAAAAGCCAGAATAAAAGTTTCTAGCATATTTTATAAAAAACCCAGCAAAAGGGAATTTTTGATAAATAAATATTTTCGGAAAAATAAAAGAAATAAAATTACTAATAAAACAGTTTTATTCTAATCTCAATACTGCATTTTTGTCAATAAAAATTAACTTTGAAAATTACCTAGCTTCATTTGACTGCATAATAAGAGAATTTTTATATTCTTCCGAAGCAACAGAAAAAATATCAGAGGCAGGAATTTCATCAATCATGGAAATTTTTCCTTCAAATTCCACTCCGTCAGAAATACGAAGCCTTGCAGCTTTTAAATCTCCGTGAACCTTGCTTCCATCACAAAGTTCTATACGGTCTTTTGCTTCTATATCTCCAGTTATTTTTCCTGAAACAACAATTGAATTTGCGCTCATTTTGTCAACATCGCAAACCGCAGTTTTTTCAATTTCAAGATTGCCAGATGCGTTTATTGTTCCATGAAATTTGCCAGTAATAACAAGATTGTCTGAAAATTCCAACACACCGTCGAATTCAGTCTCTTGTCCAAATACTGTTAAATTTCCAGCGGAAAATCCTGACATCAGCACACCTCTTGAATCTTAAAAACAAAAAAAAGTTTTTAATTCTGCTCATTGGAAACTTTGCTCACGGGCAAATCCCATAAAGCCTTTTTCAATTCCTGACCAGAGCGGAAAGCAACGACATAATGAGGAGCAACAGAAAGCTGCTGTCCTGTTTTTGGGTTGCGGGCATTTTGTCTTCCTTTGCGAAGCCGTGCCTCAAACGTTCCAAAGCCACGCAATTCAATTGTATTACCATTTTTTAGAACTTCTTTCATCTGATCGAAAAGATTTTCCATAATAGTCTGAACTGCAAGCTTTTCGTATTTCGTATTTTGATAAACAGCTTCCAACAAATCGTTTTTTGTAACTTTTTTTGAAGACATTTCAATACCACAAACAAAAGGATGCTGTTTTTTTAACAACATCCTTAAAAGTTTATTTTGCAGCTGCAAAAGTTACATTGTAAAGAATAGCCATGCGGCTCTTTTTGCGTGCGCAAGCATTGAGTTTTATTACACCCTTGCGGTATGCATTGTCAAGCTCTGAATGAAGAACTTTGAGTTTTTCCTGAGCAAGGGGCTGATCCTTTTTAAGGATAGCTTCCATGTATTTCTTCAAGCTTGTATGTATTCTAGACTTAACAGCCTTGTTGCGCATTCTGCGAACTTCGCTCTGTGCATGTCTTTTTTCTGCAGATGTTTTCTTTACTGACACAGGATACCTCCGAATAAATTCCTATGAAAATACCGTTTACGGCTTTGATTTTTATTTAAAATCTTTAGGTCTGCGCTCAATGCGTTTGCATTTCTGGCATTCTGCAAGATTCTTGAGTTTTCCGTTCTCAAAAAAAGTCTTCATTACAATTTCACCGCCGCAATCTGGGCAAATAAATTTCTGTGTTGCAACAGTTGTACGAGAGTTCTTACTGGCTCCGGCCATCGTCTTCCTCCATAGTAGATTTGCAGCTTCCCATAAAAATCGAAAGCCTTTTTATTTGAAAGAAACAGCGGCGATTCAGAATGGACAAACCTTAGAAACAACCACAGATTTCTTTATATGTTCTAGAAATATACACAATTTAACATTTGTGTGTCAAGAACAGAACAGCAATTCTAAGCAAAATAAAACTACAAATATCCAAATTTTCAGTATAAAATCACTGAAAAAACTCAAAATTACACAACTGAAGATGCCACAGGAAGCTTACGCCACTCTTCAAGCTGATTTTTTATAAGCTCCCGGGATTCTTCAAGAATTCGCTTTTCATCTTCCTTTGTTTCAGGAAAAGGATAAACTTTTAGAACTTTTACACGGTAAGTGCCTTTGTGAAGATTCCTAAAAAGAGAATTAAGCCTTGAAATTTGCCATCCTCCATCAAGAGCGCAAACTGCAACAGGAAGTTTTGTACTTTCAACCAGCCGCCTGAAACCGGCAGCATAAAACTGCCCTATATTTCCGTCGCGGGTTCTTGTTCCTTCTGGAAAAATTACAGGAATTTGTTTTTTTTGCAATACCCGGGAAGCAAAGCTATCTATAGAAGACATTGCGACAGAAGGACTTCCATGGCGAGGAATCAT
>NZ_DBKJ01000098.1:15145-25320 GCF_002297325.1 Treponema sp. UBA753
GGCGAGGAATCATGCAGTGTCCTTGTGTCTTCAGCATTTTTCCCACCATTGGAACAGAGCCAAGAGTGTCTTTTGCGACAAACCGCGCTTTTTTTCCGCCGAAGTACTTTAGATAAACAACAATGTCAAAAAGGCTTTGGTGGTTGGAAATCACAACAAACTGCTCTGGAAGCAGCTTTAAATTTTCCTTGTCGCCAAGAAATTGAAATTTTCTATACAATTTTAAAATTGCAAAAACAACTCTTGCGCACCGGCAAGTTATGTAATCAGACCAAAAGAGAGCTGCTTTCCTACTGAAAGGATAAACAAGACAAAGCATAAACGTAGGAAAAACAACTTCTCCAAGGCAAATCAAAAGTGTAATAAATCCAAGCATGGTCTGATTATAGCAAGGCTTTTTTTATTATTCAACAAGGAGCAAGTTAACGTCGTCCATTACAAGCCAAGCTCCGTTAGCACCTGATGCAGCATCAAATTCAGATTTTATTAGCGCGCTTACAGTTATTGATTCTGTTGAATCGTCAAGTTCAATTACAGGAAGTTCAGCCTTAAAGAATTTTTTCCAAGTATTTGGAATTGTAACATCGCAAGTAAATTCAGTTTTGCTTCCGTCTTTTTTCTGGACAACAGCCTTGAAAACTGTTCCGCTAGGATTTTTTATTCCAGTTCCTTCAAAATGCGCAAAGCACTTGTATTTTCCAGTTGAAAATTCTTTTACAGTCTGGGAAACTGTGAATTCAAAATTGTCTTTTTCCCATGCGGTAAAGTAGCAGACGCCCTCTTTTGCATTCTGGTTGTTTTTGTCAACTTTTGGAGTTCCTTTTCCGAGAGGATTTTCAACAGTCCAGCCAGTAAGGTCGCCGCTTTCAAAGCTGCCGTTTACAAGGAAATTGCTTGCAGTAACATTTACAGTGCATTCAGCATTTCCGCCTTTTTTAAGTTTGCCAGGAATTTTATATTCTCCAAAGTCAGGTTTTCCAGTTACTGCTTTTGCGGCAGCTGAATCCCATTCAACAGGCTCGTCTTTTACAGAACCGTCATTGTAAACAACTTTTACAGTCTGCGGCAATGCTTCCTGCTTTCCGTAGGCGAATTCAACACGAGGATTTTCCACGCGGATTACATTTAGCTTGCCTTTTGAACCTGTGCGCGCATATTTGAACACATTGATTGAATCAAGGCATTTTCCGTCAAAGTCAAAGAAAGCCTGATTATCCCAAGTTCCGCCGTTTCTTGCAGAGCGAACTTCCTTGTCGTATTCAGCAGCATAAGAAGAAGCCCAGCCGCAGCCGTATTTTTCCCATGCCTTAAAATTTCCTTCAAGAACAGACTGGGCATCTGAAGATTCCGGCTTATAATGGCAAACAGGAATCCATGCAGGCTCCCAATAGAAAACGCCAACGCCTTTTTTTACAGAAGCAACAGCCGCAATTACATCCCTGACTGCGACCGCCTGGCCTTCAACAGAGAATGGATAGTCAAATTCCTGCTCAGAAGACATTCCAGACACAACATTTCCGAATCCGTCTCCGTCATCATTTGTAAACGGATATGAAGTTTCTGCAACCATGACTTTCTTGTTATAAATATTCGAAAGTTTTTTCAAAGTGACAGAAAGTTTTCCGGCTTCTCCGTGCCAAAAAGGATAATATGAAGTTGCAAAAATATCGTAGTCAACATTGAACTTTTCAAGAAGCCCTGCCCTTTTTTCCAAATATCCTTCAGAAAGCGGATCCGTGTAATGAACGACAATCTGAATGTTTTTGTCAAAGTTTCTTACAGCCTTGCATCCAGCTCCGACCAAGCCCAAAACTTTGTCATCATACATTTCGCCGCACATTCCATTGTTGATTTCGTTTCCAACTTGAACCATTGTTACTTTTACGCCGGCAGATTTAAGTTTTTCCAAGCTTTCAGTTGTATATTTTGACAATGCTTCTTCCTTTTCATCGAATGCCATGTTTTTCCATGCTTTTGGAACAGACTGCTTGTTCGGGTCAGCCCAGAAATCCGAGTAATGAAAATCAATCAAAACACCAAGCCCCGCATCAGTGGCTCTTTTTCCGATTTTTACAGCAGTTTCAATATCGTTGTTTCCGCCGCCGTAGCCGTTTCCGTTCGCATCAAAAGGATCATTCCACACACGGATTCTAACGCAATTCGCGCCGCCCATTTTCAAAAGCTCAAGCAAATCAGCCTTCTTTCCGTTCGCATCATAAAAAACACCGCCGGCATTTTCCACGGAAATCATGGACGAAACATCAACTCCCATAATAAAATCATCAGCAATATTTTCAACAGGAAGAACTGTTATATTTGCCGAACCTAGTTTTTTTGTAGAAATTCCACAAGCCGCAAGCGAAAGAACTGAAACACAAGCAATAGCCGTTCCAACGCATTTTCTAAAAATCTTCATACATCCTCCAGTTTTATACAAGTTATCAACACGAGTTGATTTAATTATATACCACCTTTTTACAGAAAGCAAACATTTTTTTTTATTTAAACAAAAAAAAGCGGAAAATCCACAAACGGGACTTCCGCCTTCATTTTATTTGCAAAACAAATTATCTTTTTCTTACAAATGCATCCTTAAATCCTGCATCCTTGAACTTTGCAAGAACCGCGCCGTATTCATCTACAGAAAGAGGTCCGACAAGAACACGGTAATTTTTTCCGGCAGGAATAAGTGAAATAGGATATTTTGAATACTTAACAAGAAGATTCTCAATATTCTTAATATTTCCCATTGTCGCAATCTGGACATAGTAGCAGTTGCTTGCAAGAGCGCTTTCAGAAGAAACCACGTGATTCTGGATATTTACAGGATATTCAGAATGCAAAGGTTCTGGCTCACTCTTTTTTTCCTCTGGAACAGATTCAACCGGAACAATTTCAATCGGCTCATCTTCTGCAGAAGCAGTTGCAGATGGCTCTGGAGATTCCGGCTCGGAAGGAACAAGAATAATCGGAGCATAATCACTGCTTTCATCTTCATCGCTAGAGTGAATCTCTGGTTCGCCTTGAGCTTCAGGCTCTGCAGCAGGTTCTTCCACAACCTCATCTGGCTCTGAAACTTCTTCCGCTTGTTTTTCTTCCGTAGCAGAATCATCTTCAATTGGAGAAGGCTCTTCTACAGTTATGGCTTCTTCTTCAATTTCATCTTCCGCAGGAGCTTCCGCCTCTTCCTCTGGCTGAGGCTCTTCAACAATCACAGGCTCTGCATTTTCTTCTTCTGGCGAATCTTCTGCTTCTTCTTCGATTGGGGAAGGCTCTTCAACTGTTACAGCTTCTTCCTCGCTTTCTTCCGCTGGGGACGGCTGCTCAACAGCTTCTTTTGACTCAAGGAATCCGTCTTCCACGCTTTCATAGTCTTCGTAAGGCTCTTCCGGCACTTCATCAGCAGGAGCTTCTTCTGGAACTTCGCATTCTTCTATTGGAGCCGGAGCTTCAACAACTACAGGCTCTGTTTCTTCTTCAACTGACTCAACTGAAGGCTCTTCGTCCGCGGCGGCTTCTTCAACTGGCTCTGCAGCAAGTTTTTCCACATCTGAAAAATCAGCTTCATTTTCAGAATCAGTTTCTTCAGACGGAGTTTCAGCCTCATCCGCAGGAAGTTCATCTTCTACAGCCGAAACCTCAGCCTTTTCTTCTTCAACGTTGTCTTCCGCATCCGCAATCAAAGGAACACCGGCAACCGCAACAGGAGCAAGTTCCGCGGCAACAGCAGCATTTTCAGCAGGCTGATTAGCAACTTCCGATTCGGCTTGAACAGCAGGCTCCGATGGAGTTTCCGCAGTTTCTTCTTTTTCAGCAGGTAAAGTTTTTTCATCAAGAACCGCGCTTCCTGAAACTGTCTCGTCAAAATATCCTGAGCGTGGGGCAAGCTTTACCTTTACGCCTGAATTCCTCTCTATTCCAAGGCTTTTCGCAGACTCTTCCGAAATAAGGATGGCAATTCCGCCTGAAGCGTCCAAAGTGCCAAGGTTCAGAATCTGCAAAGTAATTCCAGTGTTCGGATTTGTAATTGAAACACTGTCTCCCGGAAGATAACCGGCAGCTTTTCCGAAATATCCGGCCGGAAGATCATCCTTGCCGGCAACTTCAATAACGCCTTCAATCGACGCGCTTGATTCAGCAAAAATGAAAACGGAAATCAACAAAAATAAAATTCCAGATAAAAACTTTTTCATACGTCCCCTACCTACGGATGATTTTATATATATCGTCTGCTATTCCAAAAGCAAAATCAGAAAGTCCCTTGCGCTTGTCCTTGAACTGGCTTGAAGCAGGAGGAATTTTCTTTCCGCCTCCAAGAACCGCTCCCGAGCCAACATTCAGAACTTTGTACGATAGGCTTGAGAGATTCGCAAGAAGGTCAGCGTCGGGATTCGTTGAAGATGAAGAGCTGAAATCAGCTGTAAGCTCCACAAAATAATCAACGCCGCCTTCCCAAGCCTCCTGCCTGGACTTTTCAAAAAAAGAAGCGTCATTTTCCACGTTGTCAGAAGCGATGGCTGGAGAATTTGAAATTATGATTCCCTTTCCAAAGAAAAAGTCAAACAAGCCTTCCTCAATAACGTAGGAAGAACTTCTAATTTCCGAATCCCCGTGCTGGACAATCTGAAAAGCGACAGATACCGCATTCGCGCAGAACGCCGCACAAACAACGATGAACAGCAGAGCCAGCCTCTTGAATCTCATAAGAAAACCTCTTTTTTCTAACTGAAAAGCCGCAAACAGCACTCTCAATTATTCATCGGCTTTTTTAGGCTTGAGTTTAGGTATTTTTAAGAAAGAGGCATTGCTACTTGATATTGTCGTACTTTGCTACCTGTCATTGCCTGACTTGATCGGGCAATCTCTTTTGACACAAGATTACCAGGTCAAGCCCGATAATGACACTAAAATACAAAAGAATGAAAGGAAAAATAAAAGAAAATGATGATTTTATGCAGAAAAAAAGAATTTTATGCAAGAAAATGAATAAAAACTCTGGAATATTGCATATTCGCCAGGAATATCATTTATTCTTCAATTTTTATGCAAATTTATCAAGAATATTGTATATTCCTCAGAAAAAATCGATATTCCAGAAGAATATACAGTATTCTTCAATATTTATACATATTCCAAAAGAAAATGAATAAAATTACAGGAAAATTAAATATTCCCGAAGAATTCGTCATATTCTTCAGGAATATTTCAATTTCCAGAAAGCAACTGTCATTGCCGAATGCAGTCCGGCAACCTCTTGGAAAAACTAGCGTTCAAGGCGTTTTTTGCAGATAAAGTAGGCAGGAATAAGAAAACTGTCTGCAAGAATCCAAGCGGCAGGAGAAGCAAAGCAGGCGGCAGTGTAGCCAAACACAGGCACAAAAACAAGCCCGAACACACCACGCCCGGCAAGCTCAAAAAGACCTGCGAAAACCGCAAGCTGGCTGAATCCCATTCCCTGAATCATAAAGCGCACAATATTCACAAGGGCAAGAGGAAAGTAAAACGCGCTGTTAATCACAAGGAATTTGTAGATATTGCCAAGGATTTCCTCATTGCCTGAATCAATGAACAGAAGCCCCAAATTCCGCCCGAAAACAAGCATAACGCAAAATGCAAGAAGCGCATAGACAAGCCCGAGAAACGAGCAGCTGAATATTCCGGGATTAAGACGAGAAAACTTGTGCGCGCCGGTGTTTTGTCCGCCATAAGTCGCCATAGTTGTTCCCATGGCATCGAACGGACAGCAAAAGAACATCGCAATCTTGCTTGCCGCCGCTACAGAAGCAACCGCCACAGAGCCAAGGCTGTTTACGGCGGTCTGAAGGACAACACTTCCAATTGCGGTAATAGAATACTGCAATCCCATAGGAAGCCCCATGGAAAGAAGAACATACACGTGATGGCCGTTTATCTTCCAGTCTTCCTTGGAAAGATGAAGAATCGGATAATTTTTAAGAATATAAAAAAAGCATGCAACACTTGAGACCGCCTGGGAAATAACAGTCGCAAGAGCAGCTCCTTCCACTCCGGAATTCATCGCAAGGATAAAAAACAAGTCCAGGGCAATGTTCAGCACAGAAGAAACAACAAGAAAAATAAGAGGAGTCTTGCTGTCCCCAAGGGAGCGGATTACAGCCGCAAGAAGATTGTAAGCGAGCGAAGCAGGAATTCCTGCAAGGATTATAACAAGATAGCCGTAAGAGCCGTCAAAGATGTCCGCTGGGGTTTTCATAAGAACAAGAAGAGGCTTGCAGAAAACAACCGTAACAGTCGTAACAAGAACGGCAATTGCAGCAGTAAGCTTGACTCCCCCTGCAATAAACTTGCGCATGGAATCATAGTCCTTTGCCCCGAATTTCTGCGAAACTGGAATAGCAAAGCCGTTGCAGATTCCCATGCAGCCTCCGATAATCAGAAAGCAGACCGCCCCCGTAGAGCCAACCGAAGCCAGCGCGGAAACACCAAGGAATTTGCCTACAATCACCGTGTCCGCAAGATTGTAGAACTGCTGGAACAAATATCCAAAGAAAACTGGAACCGAAAATCCTAAAATCAGCCGCATAGGGCTTCCTGTTGTCAAATCCTTTGTCATTTGAAATAGATATATGAATTTTCAAAACTTTTGTCAAATGAAAAATGCATTATAATGTGCAACTTTTATTTTATAAAACAACGCCTATTTTAACCTTTCACAACGTCCACTACATCATTTCACACTGGACGTTACAAAGCCTCATACTAGCCTTTACAACGTTTCATACTGGATTATACAAAAGCAAATACTGGACACTAATTTGTTTTACAACGGTCTAAAAACCAAAAAAATCTGGCAAAAAAAGCCAGCGAAAGACACAAAATGAAAAGCCATACCGCAAAAGCATTTTACATTTGCAGTATGGGCAGCTAAAAATTACCGTGGAAAATTTTAACTTCCCACGGCAATAACTATTAAAAAAATTACGAAACTATAAAGTTTCCATAAGTAAATTCAAGAGGCTCTTTTCTGCAAACTTTGCCGCCCATAAACTGTGTCACTATTTTTATGCTGTATTCTCCGCTTTCCAAATCAGTAGGAACAACACACGCAATAGCAGTCGAAGTATTTCTTCCAAGCTCACTGGCAGAAAGTTTTACAGTCTTTGAGCTATCTTCAGTATTCACAAAGTAAAGGCCAACTTCCTCGCAATCTCCCAAAATACGGATGGTTGATCCCTTTATTTCAAGGTAACCGCCTCTTGTAAGAACAGAGTCCGCCTTTGATTTTGCATCATATACTTCTGTGATCACTGGCTTTTTTGAGTTACCTATTCTGATTACAGGCTTGATTTCTTCAAAGACTTTCATCGCAGCTGCAGTTGGATGCGAAGAAATTCCAATTGAATGTTTTTCTGGTGAAAAATCCTCTGTGTCAGACTCAAAAGAGCCGTTCAGTTTAAGACGGAACTTGTTGATTCCATCATCAACAACAAAGCCTTCCGCAAGACGCGACAATTTTGCGTTCCGTATAAGCATCATAATTGACAGAATCTGTTCTTTTGAAAAGCCTGCATTCAATCCAGCGACAACAATGTCATTCGCTATATCTTCATCAGTGCATACACCGCGAGTTATTGTCATGGCATAGAACTTTGACTTGCTGTTCTTGTCTTTTACCATGTTGTTTGAATAAAGAGCAACAGGAAGATGCCCAGACTTATAATCTGCTTCAATTTTTGAAAGAGTATTAATATTCATTTCTTACTCCTCGTATTAGCATTTACTAAAATATGCTTAGTTTGTAAAACCCATTTTCAAACGCCTGTTAAACTTATATAACCGTTTGAGGGTTTGTGATCCAAGATCTTACTATAAATAAAATGAAGTTTTATAGCCGCCTTGCTCTATATGTCTTAACGGAAAGAAAGTTAATGTAAAGATTCTTACATTTTTTTCTCTACGACCGTTGCCGTTTTTCCTGTGGCGCCCAGGGAACATTAATAAATCAATTTGCTTTCCTCCAGAAACTTTATATTTATGGAAACAAATCCACTTTATACTTTAAAAGATAATAAAAACTATTTAGAAAGACAAATTTTTTGATGATTTTTTTTTTGCAAATATCAATAATTTTTATTTTAAAGACACCTTCTCCATTGGCAATGAAAAAAAACTTCCATTGCCTAAAAAAAACATGGTCGCCATCCGAACTGCGCTCTTGAACCAAGATTCGCTTCTAAAAAAGGCTGTCTTTAACTATGCAGAACAAGCTTCTGCATTTATTTTGAAGGCTGCTTTTGAACTTCCTCGTAGCAAAGCCCCACAACACGCACGCCGTTCATAAAATCAATCTGTATGTTTAATCGCTTGTTGCGGCGGTTCACGGCTATCACATTTCCGGAAAAATCCTTGAACGGACCATCCGTTATAATAACCTTGTCGCCAGCATCAAACTTGACAGGAACAATTCCCACAGTGCTTCCAAACCTCAGAATAGAGCTCACAATTTCCAAGTCGCCCTTTACAAGAGGGCTGACAGAACTATTTGAGGGTAAAAAACGTAAAAAATATTTTCCCCTAGAAAGAACATAAAGCTTTGATGCTTCACATTCTTCCGTTTCAAGAAAAACGTATCCAGAAAAAAAAGCATCAAAATATTCCTTTCCGTTTTTAAGCCTCATCCGCTTGCGCAGAATATGAACCAATCCCTGAAAAGCACATTCATCTCCGGAAACCAGAGGAAGAATACTTTCCTTAAATTTTTCTTCCAGTCCGGTCTTTACCGATATGCAATAAAGGCTCATGGCACAGAAAATTCCGCGTAAGCATTCTGTCTTGCAAGCTCACATTCAAACTTTGCGCATCTATCTGCCGCAAAAACACCAAACGGCGCATCCCCTTTTTGTAACGACTTGATAAACGAAGCCGTGTAAAAACCGTTTCCGTCCTCCAAAAGCAAGGGCTTCTCACCGATTTTGCATCCAGAGAAAAATGCTGTGCCATTTATTTTTTTAAGCGTATTTTCACTTAAAAAACTGCTGGCTGCAACCTGACGGGCAAAATTGTTTTCACCGGCGGAATCCCTCACAAACAAATCTTCCCGCGCGGAGTCTTTATATTCCTCCGAAACAAAACTTTCACATGAATCAAAAAAAACTGCCGTATGAAGCGCATTTTCTTCTATATATTGCAACCTTATTTCAGTTCCACAAAAAGTAAATCCGTTTTCAGTGCGAACGTCATCTTTGTTTCCGCAGAAATAAAAAACAAGACTTTTCAACTTACTGTCTAAGGCACGGCGCAAAAAAAATTTCAAGGAAGCAAGGTCAATTCCTTCTGGAATAATCATTATTTCAGATTCCGTCCAAGAGCCTCCTTTTTGGCTCAAGAGAAACCTATAGAAATCAGCGAGCGACTTTTGAATGTAGCCCGATTTTTCTGAAACTCCAACAAGAACTGCACAGCGCGTCAAATTCCACTTCCTTAAAAACAGCCTGCCTAAGAATTTTCAAAAATTACGCAGACAAAAAGCTAAACTACTTATTTTCGTAGTTAAAAAACATATTACTACGAAAGTAAATAGTTTTCAAGCAAAAACTACGGATTCAAGTAGTAAAATTCTGCTTATAATTGAAGCATGGCATTTTGGGACAATGTTGAAACCTTGCGGCTGGCGCAAAATACTTCCTACCGATGGATTGCAAAAAAAATGGGAGTTTCAGAGACAACTGTTTCCAGCATGAGAAAAACAGGAACAGAACCAAGGGCATCGGACGCATTTAAAATCGCCTCAGCGTTAGGGACAACAGTTGAATACTTGTGCAACGGAGAAAACGAGTATTATCAAAGCCGTTACATAAACTTAAAGAATGACATAAAAGAAATTCTTGAAAAATATTGATTTTATTCATCAGTAAACATAAAAAGCCCCACAACTCTCTCTTACAATAAAACATCTCTTCAAAACCGTGCAGTTTTTGCATTTTTTCGGCAATAAATAGTTATCATAGAAAGCTTCAACAAAAACAGGAAGGAAAAATGCAAAGACATGAACTTACACCAGCCCAAAAATGGGAGCGACTCACACTCGCCGACAACTTCATCTTCTGCAAAGTCCTTGAGGACAATCCGGAAGTCTGCAGGCATCTCATTGAGATTCTCCTCAACATAAAAATCGACAGAATCGAAAAGCCTGCCGC
>NZ_DBKJ01000016.1:0-13589 GCF_002297325.1 Treponema sp. UBA753
AAAGAGCGTGTCTCAAGCTGGCTTAAAAATATCGGCGAGAAATAAAATTGAAATTTTCTCATTGGCTTTTTTGGGAGGTATAACAAAAACTATGCCTAAGATAGCGTCAAAGTTTTTGTTTACAAGTTTGCGTTGCAAACTTCTATATCAACTGTTGTTTCTCACTGTGTTGCGAAACAACTTAAAAAAGTCAAATCGAAAATTGAAATTTTCTCATTGACTTTTTTTGGAGGAAAATATGAAAAAATTTGTTATGGCTGCTGCTGCGGCTTTGAGTGTGTTTTCTGCTTGTGCGGCTGATTCTGGAAGCGGCTCGAATTTTCAGGCTGGCGGAAAGAACAGCGGAAAAATCCTTGTGGCTTACTATTCCGCGTCTGGAACAACAAAGGCGGTTGCCGAAAAAATTGCGTCATACCTTGGCGCGGATTTGTTCGAGGTTGTGCCGAAAGACGATTACACTTCCGCTGACCTTGACTGGACAAACAAGAAAAGCCGTGTCTGCCGCGAGCACGACACGATTTTCGGCTCAAAGGCGAACGGAACGGCAACTGTTTCAGACCTGAAAAAACTTCCTGTCGCGATGAAAGGCAGCGTGCCGGATTTAAGCGGATACGAGACAGTGTTCATCGGCGCGCCAATCTGGTGGGGAATCGACGCCTGGCCTGTAAACGCGTTTGTCGAGGGCGCGGATTTTAAGGGAAAAACAGTTGTTCCGTTCTGCACTTCAATGAGCTCGGGGCTTGGAAGAAGCGGCGAACTGCTTCATGAGCTTGCTGGAGCTGACAACGGAAACTGGCTCGCCGGAAAAAGGTTCGGCACAAGAGCAAGCGACAGTGAAGTTAGAAACTGGATTGATTCAATCGGCGTGAAGTGAAAGGCAAGCCTTGAGATTTGCTGCGAGATTTTGTTGATAAAAAATGCTGACGCGTTAGGGATTGGAAGGGTGAGCGCATTTTGAGAAAATGCGCGAAAACAAACGCTTGCGTTTGGTCGGAGGCGGAAGCCGTAGCCCTGAAAAGCCCGACGGTTGCGGTGGTTGCGCATGTCGTCCGTAGGCGCGAAGCAACCAGAGCGACCGGAACGCCCTAAATATATCATATATTATAGAGGAAACTTTTGCTTTTGGAGGAAATATGGATTTTGTTACATTGAACAACGGCGTAAAAATGCCGATGCTTGGTTTCGGCGTGTTTCAGGTGCCGGACGGAAATGTTACGGAGCAGGCGGTTTATGACGCGATTTGCGCGGGCTACCGGCTGATTGACACGGCGGCGGCTTACCAGAACGAGGAGTCGGTCGGACGTGCGATTGCCCGTGCGGTTTCTGACGGAATTGTGAAGCGCGAGGAGCTTTTTGTTACCACGAAACTTTGGGTTCAGGATTACGGCTATGAGAATGCGAAAAAGGCGTTTGCAGTTTCGCTCAAAAAACTGGGGCTTGGCTACCTTGACCTTTATCTTTTTCATCAGCCGTTCGGCGACTATTACGGCTCTTACCGCGCGATGATTGATTTGTACAAGGAAGGAAAAATCCGCGCAGTCGGCGTGAGCAATATGTATCCTGACCGGCTTGCTGACCTTTGCGAGAATTTTGACGTGATTCCTGCGGTGAATCAGGTGGAGCTTCATCCGTTCTTCCAGCAGCCTTGCGCGCTTGAAAACATGAAGAATTACGGCGTTGTGCCTGAAGCCTGGGGGCCTTTTGCGGAAGGCAAGCACGAGATTTTCAAGAATCCTGTACTGGCGGAAATTGCTGCTAGCCACGGAAAAACTGTAGCGCAGGTGGTTTTGCGGTGGAACATTCAGCGCGGTGTTGTCGTGATTCCAAAGTCCGTTCACAAGGAGCGGATCGAGGAAAATTTCAACGTGTGGGATTTTGAGCTTTCCGCGGACGATATGAAGAAAATCGCCGCGCTCGAAATCGGACACAGCGAGATTGTGAACCATTCCGACCCTGCGTTTGTAAAAATGATAAATGGCTGGAAAATCCACGAGTAGAAAGACAATTAGCAATGCGTAATGAATAATGCTTAATGCGTGGACGTGGGATTTCGCGTCTGCGTGTTGAGCAATTATTATGGGGCAAAAATATGACAAAAGAAGAATTTTCTAAAATCGACAAATTTGGAGTTGGAGAACCGAACGAGGCGTTCGCGAAGTATTTTATCGGGCAGTCGTTTTTGAAGCCGCTTACGGACGCGAAAAAGGGCGAGATTCCGATTTTCAACGTTACGTTTGAGCCTGGCTGCCGCAACAACTGGCATGTTCACCACGCAACGAAGGGTGGCGGTCAGGTTTTAATCTGCACGGCTGGAAGCGGATGGTATCAGGAATGGGGAAAAGAGGCGGTTTCAATGGAAGAGGGGAGCGTTGTCGTGATTCCTGCGAACGTCAAGCACTGGCACGGCGCGAAAAAAGACAGCTGGTTCAGCCACATAACGTTTGAGCCGGCAGGCGAGGAAACTTCCAACGAATGGCTGGAGCCTGTAAGCGACGAAGAATATAATAAACTTGGGAAATAAGGAAAATCGAAATGAAAATCATCTGTTTTATGTACGCGAGCCTTGACGGGCGGATTGACTGTGCGATGACTGAAAAAATCGACCCGGAGGCGAAGTCATATTACACTCATCTTGCGTCATTCGGGGATTTTACGCAGATTAACGGAAAAACTACGAACGCGATGCACTACGCGGAAAGCGGCGTTTTTGAGGTGAAAAATTACTGCGCGTGCGGCGAAACTTTTTTCAAGGCGGAAGATGCGGCCGGCTATCAGGTCTGCATGGACACAAAAGGAACTCTGCTCTGGAACTCAAACCGCGTTGACGGAAAGCCTTTGGTTGTCGTTACAAGCGAAAAGGCAAGTTTAGAATATTTGGATTATTTGAAGTCAAAAGAAATTTCGTACATTGCTTGCGGCACGGAAAAAATTGATTTGAAAAAAGCAGTCGCGTTTTTGGAAAAAGAATTCGGCGTAAAAAAATCAGTGATTACCGGCGGCGGACACATAAACGGCTCGTTCCTTGACGCGGGCTTGATTGACGAAGTTGAGATGATGTTCGGAGCTGGAATCGACGGACGCGGAGGCTGGGCTGCAAGTTTTGACGGCAGACCGCAAGGCAGAAATCCTGTTGCGCTTGAATTGCTGGATGTTGAGCGGCTTGAAAAAGACACCGTGCTTTTGAAGTACAAGGTGAAAAAATAAAAAAAAGTTAGGGCAGTGTCGCCCTCTCACCCTCTGAAAAACTCCACGAACGCTTTTGCGCTCGGACTTAGGTTTGCGGACTTTTTCCAGGCAAGGACTGAGGTCATCGGGTTTGCTTTTTCAAGCGGAACAAATGTAAGACCATCGTAGTTGTAGAGTTTTTCAACAGTGATGGCCGCGGTGTTCTCTAGCTTTACAAGGTGCGTTATGTTTCCCGGCAGGTTGTAAGTTCCGGCAACCGTGATTTTTTCGGCGCAGTCTGAAAGCCATGCTGAAACTTCGCTCCGCATTGTCGTGCGCCACGGAATGTAAAGCGGAATCGTTGTCAAATCCTCTGGCGTTACGGAGCTTTTTGCGGCAAGAGGATTGTCGCTTCTCACAAGAATCCCCCAGTGCTCAACCGTTTTTATGCGCACAAAGTCGTAGTGGAGAATCTCGACTGGCTCGCTCATAAGCCCGAAGTCCAGAATTCCCTGGTCAAGGCGGAATTTTATGTCGTCTGCAATCGCGCTGTAGATTCTGTAAGTGATTTTAGGATTCAGCCTTTTGAACTCCGCAAGCTTTTCGGCAAGCTCCCTCATTCCCATGTTCTCGCCGCACCCGAACGCAAGCTCGCCTGAAATCTCGTTGCCGCCCTCGGAAAATTCCCGACGGATTTTATCTTCCAGCGAAAGCATTTCCTCTGCCCGCCGCTTTAGAAGAAGCCCCGCGTCCGTAAGCACAATGCAGTGGCTCGACCGCACAAAAAGCGGCTGCCCAAGCTCGTCCTCAAGCTGCGCAATCTAGCGCGAAAGGGCAGGCTGGCTGACATTCAGCGACATTGCCGCCTTTGTGAAATTTTCCTCCCTCGCAACCGCCAAAAAATACCGCAAGATTCTTAGTTCCATTGATTATTTCCATTCATCGCATTTTTGTTCAAGAAGTTTAAAATCACAGCAGAATTTTATGATTTTTCCAGTTTTAGCCTGTTTTTCGTAAAGTCTTGAGATTTTTGTTATTATCTGTCCGATTATTTTAAGACAGAATGTATATTCAAGATTAAGCAGGATTTTGTATTTTTTTGTGTCTAGTGAATCATTTTTATCAGGATTTATGTTTACAAAATCATAAACTCCTTTTTTTACAGGAATCATTTTTTTTAAGTCAATTACAGAAAGTATATGCTTTGCTTCATTCTCTGAAATCTGCACGAAAATATCTTTTTCAGAGACTTTTGCAATTGGACAGTTCTCGTAGATTACGAAACGGTCTTGGTCAACATTTTTCCATGTTTTGTGTTTTTCTTTTGCGGACGACAAGGGAACTACATATTCATAATTTTCTGTATTTACAAGAATTCCAAGATAAGGTTTTGACTCATATCCGCTTTGCTTGTAGTAAACTTCCGGGCAGGATTCATGAAGATATTTCAGATAATTTTGATTTATATTTATGAATTTGAGATTTTCCTTTAAAGAAAACAATATTGCCCCTCTCAAAAAATAAGACCGTCCAAAAAGGGCGGTCTGCTTTAATCTTCATCTCTTTATGATATTCATCAAAGGTTAATGGAGACCTTCTTTAATCTTCATCTCTTGACGGACTTAGACCGCAGGTTAATGGAGACCTTCTAAAAAGAATATACAAGTTAATTTGTGATTCGTCAAGATTTTTCTTTTTAGTGGAGCTTCCCCGCCTTGCGGCAGGTCGGGCTATCCGCACTTCGCTTGCCGCTCATTCCTTCACTTCGTTTCGGAACTGCTACGCAGGTGCTCCTATCCCTAAGCCATATTGTTACGTCAACAACTTGCATCCTTAATCATACTGTCGATGTCGGCGAATGCGTTTTCAATCGCCTCTGAATGATACATTTCGTACATATTAAAGACGCGCTCCGTAAGATTCAGATCGTCCAGTTTGTTCAGAATTTTGTCAGCGGTTGTCTTTTTGAAAAATGCGTACTGTTCAAGCAGAAATGAGAAAAATTCCATCTCTTTTGTCATTCTGCGCCTCCTAATCCCTTCTAAGATAAAGCGAGCTTTGCAGGCTGCCTGTAACCTGCTCGTTTTCCCATATATCAAAAATTCCGTCCGGGCTGAAATCCCACATTTCAAGTTTCGGGTCGGAGAGCATTCTGTATGTTTTTGAATTCAGGAATTTTCTGTAGGAATCCATGAGCGAAAATCCGTACTTCCGGCTTATTTTTAGTGAAACTTCCTTGTTGTAAAAATTAAGGATAAAAGGCAGTTAATTTGTCATAGATTTTTGCCTCGATAAAGTTCAGTGCTTGGAAAAGTTAAGTATGGGAATGATCGGAAAAACTTATTTCAGATAATAAACTTTAGTTTTTTTTATGATAAATTCTGGAATCTCATTAATAGAATAAGCTCCAACATTATTAAATTCTATGACTGAACCGATTTTTAATGCAGGTTCATTTGTAAGTTCTGTAAGAATATCAGATTCTTTGCATGTACTGCCAACAATGTACTGTTTTTCTTCTTTTTTATTTTTTGAATTTTGTATTCTATAACCCTTGATTTTTTTTCCTTTTAGAAATGGCAAATGAATAATAGAGCCATTTGCAATGCAATATATTATTTCGTTTATTTTTTTTATATCAATAATGGTTGTATAATATTTTCCGCAATTTCTTACAATAGAGTTACCAGGCTCGAATATTATCTTTAGATATTCCATTTTCTTTTCTTTTAGAACATTCAGCACCGATTCATAATAGTCTCTTATATTCCAATATTTTCTGGAGACTTTATATCCACCGCCAATATCAATTCTTGTAATGTTTTTCAGATTATAATGTAAAATAATTTCACATAAAGTTTCTGCAATAAGTTTAAAGACAGAAGGTTCTCGTGTATTTCCTGAAAAATGTGCCTGTAGGCAAATTAAATTAACTTTTTTATATTTTAAGAGAAATGAAATAATTTCTTCTATATCTGTAATTCCAAATCTCGAAACCTTATTAAAAAAAGTATTTTTGTCAGTTTTTATATAGTCTAAATTGCAACGAAGTCCTATGCTGCATTTTATATTTAGCTCACATATATCTTTGATAATTTCTTCTGAATCAGCAATTATTAGTGTTCCTGATTTTAAAAT
The DNA here is from genome assembly GCF_002297325.1 of Treponema sp. UBA753. NCBI lineage: Bacteria > Pseudomonadati > Spirochaetota > Spirochaetia > Treponematales > Treponemataceae > Treponema > Treponema sp. UBA753. The sequence goes on from NZ_DBKJ01000016.1 coordinate 6,304, forward strand.
TTTTTTCAAATTTTTCTTTGAAAAAGCGGTTCCGTTTACAATTATTTTTTTTGAGTCAATTCCTATTTTTTTTAAATATTGATATTCAAGATATGAGCAGACTTCAAAAAATCCGTCAAGTTTTTTTATAGTTTTTAGAATTTTTTTATTATAATTTGCTTTTATTGAATACGCAGGAATGTCGGTTCTGCTGTTTTTTGTGCAGATTGATTTCCAATTGGAATAGTTTTCCTTTACAGAGGATAAATTAAATTCATAGTAAGGAGTTATTTTTTTACAAAAGGGCATCTAAAATCTCCCATTCCTAATTTTCTAAAGTAATTCCAGGACATTCCTATGCAACCGCCATTGCAGTATTTTAGATATTCGCAAGAAGAACACAAAGAGCTTTCTTTTACTTTATAGTTTGAAAATATTTTTGCCTTTTCTGAATGAATTATCTCTTCAAGGTTTTGTTCTGCAAGATTTCCAAGCGGAAAATCCGTAAGGCAAGTGCATGGATATACTGTAAAATCTGGATAAACATATATTTTGCTTTTGACATCTCCGCAATTAGATGTGATATTCAGATTATTTATTTTTCCAGAATCTATAAATTTATCAAGCAATTCAAAATCAAAAAGTTTTTTTATTTTTACAGGAACAAGAGATTCTTCTAATATGAAATCAACTAGCCCATTCCATTCATTTATAGAAATTGTGTTTTTTAATTTTTCACATCCAAACGGCAACGCAGGTGAAACTTTCCAATATTTCATATTTTGAAAACTTTTAATCTCTTTTACAAACTCAAAGATATGTTTGTAATTCTGTTTGTTCACTGTTGTTGAAATGTTATATGAAATTCCCAAATTGTTAATTATTTTTATTGTTTCATTGATTTTTGTAAAAATATCATTCTCTTGACCACGAATCCTATTGTGAACTTCTTTGTTGCCATCAATTGAAATTTGGATGTGGATATTATTTGTTTTTATTCTTTTTAACCAGCCGTTATAAACTCCGTTTGTGTTTACGCAAATCTTCTTAAAATGATTATTACAAATTTGTATTATGTTTGTTAAATTTGAAAGACTTGGTTCTCCTCCTGTAATTATTAATGTATATTTTGAAAAATCATTGCTTTTTAATATGCTTTTTAAGGTCTGGATATTAATATCTGCGGAAGATTTGTATTTATTACCTCTTATACAAAAACTGCATTTTAAATTACATTTTTGATTTACTAATAGATATAATTGCATAAAATTTCCTATTCACAGTCGATAATCCATTGCTTATCATATATTGGTGTAAGATAAGAACTTTCCAAAGACTTGCAAATGTTCATCTGATTGCAATTTTTACATTTTTCTAAAATTCGAATTTTCTTAAAATAATTTCGTTTTTGCAGATTATGGTTATAGTCAGAAAAATAAAATGATGGAGTTTTTTGAATGTTACAGTTTTCAAAATCTGGCAAAAAGCAAACAGGCACATCAAGAAATTCTATACGCATTTTTTTATGTAAGTTCATATATGAATTCTGAATAAAATCTGAAAACTGTGGTATGAACAATGATTTTACATTGTTTTTTTTTGATTTTTTTGTATTATTCATTCTTGCAATTATTATTGTATCAGGAAAAAGTTTTTTGCTTTCTAAAAAATCTTGAATATTGAAATTAGATTCTATCATTTCTTGTGAGACAATGAATTTTATATTAACTTTACATTTTTTTTGCTGCAATAAATAAATATTTTTAAGAGTTTTATCAAATGAACCTGAATTTTGTGTTATAAAATCATGCAAATTTTTATTTCCGTGAATTGGTGTTATAAACCTGAATCTACTACTATCTGGAATTTTTAAAATGTCTAGGTTTGTACCATTTGAGTAAATTGCAACAGATGAATTGTATTGCTTATATAGAAACAATAAAATGTTGTAAAAACTTGGATGAAGTGCTGGTTCTCCTCCATTTAATACAATCAAATCATTTTCATTAAGATTCAATCTTTTTACTGTATTTAGAAGACTTTCAAAAGTAATTATTTTTTTTGTTGTTCCTGTTGAAGATGAAAAGCAAAAAACACAATTATTATTGCAAAAATAGTCTATGTTGAAATAATAAATATTATTCATATTCGAATTGAAAATTTCATTTGTCTTGAGAATATTCTTTAAACAGCTTATAAATTTGCTTGATGCATAAAATTAAATTTTCCTTCGCGGGATTTTTTTATGATTTTTACAGCATGAGGATTTAATTTGCTTAAATCTGCTCCAGAATCATAAAATTTATAAATTTCAGTGTTAATTTCTGTAATTTTAGAAAGAAGTCTTTTTGCCCGGACACATGTCGTATTGTTTATTTTTTCAAAAGATCCTTCAAGAATTGCACTGGAAACGCAGCCTCCTTTGCAGACTCCAAAGAATTTACAGTTTTCCCTGCATTGTTTTTGTCTTTCAATACTTATTCTTTCAAGATTTTTGTATGCTGCAGTGCTAAAAGCTTGTGAAAAATTTTCTAATAATGAAATATTTCCTAAAATAAAATCAGATGTATATGGTCTTCCGCATGGATATATATCGCCATTTGGGTTTATGCAAATCCTATTGTGAATACAAGAACCGCCATATTGAATACAATACAACCTATCAGAAACTTTAAGTAAATCTTCAAAAGTTCGCATTGATATATTACATTCTTTGTCAAATAACCATTTTTGATACATTTTGCACAAACAGTCAACATATTTTATAACGTCTAATTCTAACTCTTTGTGCTCAAGAGCATTTCCGCTCATGAACATTGCCAATACCTTGAAGTTAAATCCTTCATTTTTGAACCAGTTGTAGGTGTTTTCAAAATGTTCTATTGATAAGCCATTTTCTACGCATAGTGTGCCAAATTTAATGCCTTTTTCTTTTAGACAGCACATATTTTTGTAAACAATTTCAGTGTTGGACCTCAAATCATCATTGTGAGGACCGTCAAAAGAAATTCCTACTGAAAAATTATATTTCTTAAACAACTCAATCCACTTGTCATCAATCAACAGCCCATTAGTCTGAATAGAATTTTTAAAAATGACATTCTTTTCAGAGGCTATCTTTTCTTGATATTCAAGAACATCTGTAAAATTTTCTATTCCCCAAAGCGTTGGTTCTCCGCCATGAAAAACAACAAAAATTTCAGAATAATCTTTCGCTGCAATTGCGAACATTTTTTTTGCATAATCAGGCTTCATCATTGTATTATCAAAACCTTCTTCTGCGTGATAGCAATGTTTGCAACGCATATTACAGTTGTTTGTAGGCTTTACAGTAATTGATATTCTATTCAATTTATTTGCCACTTATTGTTTAATCATCATCAGAGTCTGAACCCCAGCTTTCTTCACCTTCAAACCAGGCCGCCCAAGCTAGAATAGAATCCAATTCACTTTCTTTCTTATTCATTTCAGTAATTTCATTTTTTGTCATTTTTATTTTCTCCCAAAAATTGATTTATATTTTTAAAACAGAGTCTCTTATTTTTGATTTTATTTTTTCTTTCAATCCTTTTGTGATTAGATATTTGTCTATTTTTTCATTCATCTGATCTACAGTAAGGTTTTCTTTTGCCATGATTTTTTTACAAGTTGCAGTTATGATTGCAGAATATCCATACTTTGCAATTATTGAAGAACTTGTGCTTATAACACAGAGTAATACAATTCCTCCTATCATTCCGCCAGGACCAAGTGATGCCAATGTTGATGTTATTGCTGCTGCGCCTACCAATCCTGTTGTGCTCATTACAGTCAAAAAAACAATAGCGGGAATTCCTATTCCTGCAAGTCTTTCCACAAATTCGTCCATAAAAAACCTCCATTTATAATATTTTATAAATCAAAAAAGAGTTTTGTTCTTGAAGTCAAGAATATTTTTTTTCATTTTCTGATAAAATATTTCTTAATTCCTTTTTTAGGTCATCTTTGTCAGATTGAGTAAGAGTTTCAGAATTTTCAATTTCTTCAAACAATGAAAAAATTCCTTTTATTGCAATAGTATGCATTGAACTGTCAACTAGAGTTTTTAATTTTTTGAGTTTTTCAATAATTTCATCTTTTTCCATAATCACCGCCTCCAATAACTTATTATTAGTCCGTATTTCTACGCGTGATTTTGTTTGTGCGTAAATTTACTTAATTTGAATTATATTCGTTAATTTACTAGAAGTCAACGTAAGATCAGTAAATTAACGTACAATTTTGTGCATGGGATTCAAGGAAAATTTGCGGGATGAGATTTCTTATCAGGGGCTGATGATAAAGGAGCTTGCCGCGCGTGCCGGACTTAATGCCGGTTCGGTGAGTAATTATCTTAAGGAAAACAGCTCGATTCCATCCGCCGATGTCGCCGTAAAAATTGCGTCCGCCCTGAATGTCTCCGTTGAGTATCTTGTGAACGGAAAATCCTGTGCTGAAGGCGGAAAAAAATATTCTCCAGAAATCCGCAAAATGGCGGATAAACTTGAGTCCATGTCTTCCCGCGACAGAAAGAATGTCGGCGCGCTGATTGATGCAATCTGCGAGGATTTATAGTCATTCGAAAAGATTCATCCTAAACTTTTAGTTCGAGCAAAAAATCTAACGGCTTGATTTTGTTCAATTTCATCTATGGAAATAATTCCGCACCCCGAACTGGAGCAATTTCTTGGAACGGGATAATTCCGTTTACTGACCGCAAGTAATTTCTTCAATCGGAATAATTCCGTTTACTGCCGTTAAGCATTTTCAACAAACGGAATAATTCCACGGGCTGAATTTATGTATTTTCTTGCTTCGGAAAAATTCCGCGGCCTTGCAAAGCACATTTTCTGCCTGCGGAATTTTGTTTTTATTTAGAATCTATCAAAAGCATAAAAACGGCTGAATCAAGGTCTTGAACGTAAGCGTACCTTGATTAGGTTTATTCACTTTTTGCATATCTTGAAATAAGAAATAAATATTAGACATAACGACTTTGCAGAATTATATTATTTTCCAGTTGGAGGAATTATGAAAAAACTTTTGCATTCTATTTTGGCGGTGGTTATGGCTGGAGGAATGGTTTCAGCGTCATTTGCAGACTCTTCAAAACTGGTAAAAAAAGCGTTGTCGGCAAAGGCGATGAAAAATGACCGCTATACTTTTGAGCTTGCGGAAAATGTTGTTCGAGAACGGGTCGCTTTTCACAATAAATTCGGAATTACGCTTGTTGGCGATTTGTACACTCCCAAAAATGCGGCTGGAAAGATGGCTGGAATTGTGGTTGGAGGTTCTTATGGTTCTGTCAAGGAGCAGGTTGCCGGTTTTTATGCAAACCAGATGGCTTCGCGCGGATTTGTAACTCTTGCGTTTGACCCTTCCTTTACCGGGGATTCTGGTGGAGAAGCTCGGAATGTTACTTCGCTTGATATAAACACAGAAGATTTTTGTGCGGCAGTGGATTTTCTTTCAACTTACGGCGGAGTTGACCCTGAAAAAATCGGAGCGATTGGAATTTGCGGCTGGGGCGGAATTGCATTAAATGCGGCTTCGATTGACACAAGAATCAAGGCGACTGCGGCAATCACTATGTACGATATGCACCGTGTTATGGCGAATAGCTACAATGACGTGAATGACAATGCGGAAGCTAGAAAAAAGACAAAGGAAGCGTTGAGCGCGCAGCGGACAAAAGATTATCTTTCAGGAAAACCTGAACTAAACGGAGGTCGGGCGGCAAAACTTACAGGGAACGAGCCGCAGTTTCAAAAAGAATACTGGGATTACTACATTCAGCGCGGATACCACAAGAATTCTGTGAACAATCCGGGGCAAGGCTGGGCTAAAACATGGGTTCTTGGAATGATGAGCACACCAATTCTTGCATACATTGATGAAATTGAAGCTCCAGTACTGCTTGTTCACGGTGAAAATGCCCATTCAAGGTATTTCAGCAAGGATGTTTTTAAGAGGCTTAAGGGCGACAACAAGGAACTTTACATTGTGCCGGGCGCGGTTCATACCGACTTGTACGACAACTTGGAAAAAATTCCTTTTGAAAAAATCACAGACTTTTTTAAGACGAATTTGAAATAAATGCTGGTTAGATTCCTGTTTCAAGCACAGGAATGACATAAAAAAACAAAGCAAGGAAGAAAACATGAAAAAACTTTTGGTTGTAATTTTGGCGGCAATTATTGCAGGAGGTTCGGTTATGTTCGCACAGACAAAAACAGAAACATTGGAATATCCTTCAGAAAAATCAGTTATGAAGGATTTGAAAAAAGAAAAGGGCACAATTTTTCCGCTTGGCGGTCCGAATGTGAATTACGAAAAATATTTCACAGGAAGAACTTTTATTTGTCCTATGGCAAACGACAGCATAAGCGTTTCAAATGTAACTTTTACAAAAGGCGCGCACACTTTCTGGCACGTTCATCATGGCTCATGCCAGATTCTTGTAACGGAAGCCGGACGCGGATATTATCAGATTTGGGGCGAAAAACCTGTTGAACTGAAACCCGGCGTGGTTGCGACAATTCCAGAAGGCGTAAAGCACTGGCACGGAGCTGCACCGAACGCAATAATGCAGCACCTTTCTGTAATGCAAAGAAATCCAGATGTTTCAACAGAATGGCTTGAAGAAGTTGCCCCTGCGGAATATGCGAAGCTTGGGAAGTAGGAAAAATTATATTAGAAACAAATTTGACGAAAGCATTTTTCTGTAGTATATTGAAATAAAGGAAATGCCCGATTTCTGTCGGTCGTCTCCACTGTATTGCTTTAAAAGCCGCCACAGAGGTTCAAACTTGGCGGCTTTACTTTTTAACTCTTCTTATTTTTAAGGTAAGAAAGGGCTGCGATAACTGCACTTGCAACACCAGCGATGCAATTTATAATTGCTGCTACTGCCAAAACAAGCTCTAAAGTCATACGCAAGTCCTCCCGATTTTCAAGATTCCAGCGAGCTGGTTTGAGTTCGGGAGACGCCGCCTTAGAAATCAGGCATTTCCAGTAAAATAATTATAGTACATTTTATTACTACTGTATATATGTAAAGGGTAATTTAATGCTATAAACGGAAAGGATGTTACCATCTTTATTCATGCAACTGGAACTTTTCTTTACATAAAAAATTCTGTTTAAATTTATTTTCATGCTTTTATCTCCTGATATGTTGTATTTTAAGGAAAAAATAGACAAAAAATAGATTTTTTAGGGGACAAAATTCTTTTGCATATTTGAAAATTTACAAAAAATATAGTTTTATTCACTTTTTGCATATCTTG
>NZ_DBKJ01000064.1:0-20641 GCF_002297325.1 Treponema sp. UBA753
AAATATTCCGCTTCGCTTCATAAAGCATCACAGTCGAGTACATACCTCGACACACAAATCAAATTTACTTTTCAAGAATAAATTCTACACGGCGGTTTTTCCAGTTCACACTTGTATCCTTGCGGTCTGCAACTGGTTCTGTTCCGCCCTTTCCTTCAACAGAAAGCCGAGAAGAATTAATTCCGAATTTCACAAGTTTGCTCTTTACATATTCAGCACGCTGCTCAGAAAGAGAAATCAAAGCCTTGCCCCAAACCCCTTCCTCTGTCTCTTCCGCAGAGTTGTCAGAAATTCTATTTGCGTGTCCAACAATAGTAACTTTGTAATCTTTGAATTTTTTAAGAATTTCAGAAACACGCTTTAGAACACGCGCATTGTTGTCAGCTTGCGCCTGAGTAATTCCAGGCTTAATAATTTTTCCATTCGCATCAACGGTTCTTACACCAAAATCAGCTTCATTGCTTCTAAATATAATCGAAGGAATTTGCATTTTGAGTTTGTCGCCATCGCGGACAACAAGAACATCAACATTTATTACGCCTTGAGCTGTACTTGACATTCCAAGCTCATCGTAAGCTGTAAATTCAAACGGATAATCTTCCGCAGACTGAACAATTTCTCCATTGTTTCCGCGTCCATCCCAAATGATTCTTTTTGTAATTGAAGATTTTCCGCTTGTTTTCCAGAATGCTTTTCCGTTTCTGTCTTTAATTGTAAAGCTCCAATTCTTAAGTCCAGCAATTGTCTGGCATCCAAGCTCAATGAACAAGTCGTCATCATTGCCATCGTTATCCGGGCTGAAATATTTTGGAGCAGTTCTAACAGAAAGCGCAGGTGGAATTGCAGTACAAATAAAACTTGAAGAAGATGCATCTACAACATTTCCTTTTGCATACTCAACATGAAGTTTTCCAGTAAATGTACCTTCTGCAATTTTTTCATCCGCTGTATCGCCAGCCCAAGTAATTGCAGATGGAAGATTTTCACTGTCATTTCTAGAGAAAGTTTTTACAACAGAATTAGCTGAATCAACAATGTCAAATTTCCATGAAGAAATTCCTTCAGCAAGAGAAACTTTTATATCGAATTTTTGCGCATCAAGAATTCCGTCAGCATTAGGAGAAATGCCTTTGTATTCAGCCGTAACAAATCCAGTTACAGGGCGAGCATCCAAAGAAATTCCTGCAATCGTTGTGCTTCCAGAATTTCCTGCTGCATCCTTTGAAGAAACTGCAAGTGAATACACTCCATTTGCCGCTTTGTTTCCGCTGTCGTCCGTTCCGTCCCATGCAAAATCCAAGGCCTTTGAATTATTCCAGGCAAAAGTTTTTACAACCTGATTTTTCGCATTACGAATTTCAGCGTTCCATTTTGTTTCAACAGAGCAGTCCTCAACTTTTACAGGAATAGTCTGACGACTTGAAATTCCATCCGGAGAAAAAACTGTATAAGGCGCAGAAATTTTTATTGATGGCGCAACTGTGTCAAGGACAAATTCCTGACTTGCAGCTTCCGCTTCTGTTCCGCTATTCGCAACTGTTTTTATAACAGCAGAATAAGTTCCATCTGCGCACCTTGTTCCATCATCAGCAAGTCCGTCCCAAATAAATGAAGAAGGAATTTTTCCAGAGCCTTTAAAAGTCTTTACAGCTGTTCCATTGAAAATCTTAAGCTCATAAGAATCGATTCCGCTGGAAGCTTTTGCAACTGGAGTTAAAACAACCTTGTCCTGAATTCCATCTCCGTTCGGAGAAAAAGCAGCCGGACTTACAGAAAGCGCAAGTTCAGTTTTGCTTGTATCAAGCACAAATTCTTTTGATTCCATCAAATTGCTGTTTCCAGCAAGCTCTGAAACTTCAAGAACATATTTATATTTTCCGTCTTTTACAAACTGACCTTTATCATCAAGTCCGTCCCATTCAACAGAAGCAGGAAGAACTGTGTCAAAGTCAAACTTCTTTACAGCAACATTATTTTCATCAATAATTTTTCCTGTCCATGTTTTTTCTCCAGTATAGGCCGGCTCCGCAACTTGCTGCTGCGAAATCTGGAATTTATTTTTTCCATTAAATACTGTATTCGCAGGAAGAGAAACAGCTGCCTTAGGAGCTTCATTGTCAAGAACAAAAACAGGAGAATAAACAGCCGCAGGCTCATAGCCATTCAAGTACTTTGCGGTTATTTTTGCACGGTATTCTCCATCATCTAAATTTGCACCCGAATTATTTTTTCCATCAAACAAGAATGAAGAAGGCGGATTTGTTTTTCCAGATTTTGAATAATAAAGTTTATCATCGTCTTTTCCTACAATGGAAATCTGCCAGTCAGTAAGCGAGTTCACACTTGCAGAAGGAGACGGAATTGCAACAGCAAAATTAATTGTCTTTCTTGCAACCGCCACACTTCCTTTTGGAGACGGAGCAAAATATCTTGAGCCATTTATTGAAATTGCGGTTTCCGGCTTTTCAGCAGAAAAAATTATATTTGAAATTCTTGCTTGTTCAGAAGTGTTTCCTGCCAAGTCAGTTGAAGTAATTTCGTAGTTGTAAACGCCATCTGGCATAATGGACTTGCTTTCGTCTGTTCCATTCCATTCAATTTCCAATGGAGAAGAATCTTCCCATTTATATGAGCGAACAAGATTTCCCTGTGCATCTGTTATTTTTGCAGTCCACAGTTTTTCAGCTGAACCAGACTGCTTGATTTTCAATACAGCCTTGTTTCCTTCTCCAAAAATTTTATCAGCGCCTTCAAGTTTTGCAAGATTGATTTCCGGCGGAGTATTGTCAACAACAACCGGCAGTTTTGAAGTTGTGGCAGTATTTCCGTTGTCATCAGAAGCCGTAAACTGATAATAATAAGTTCCGTCCTGCGCCAACGAACCGTCATCCAAAAATCCGTTCCAGACAATTGTGGAAGGAATATCAACGCCGCGCTTTGGAGTTATCAATGTCTTGAAAAAAGTTTTAAAAGTGAATTTTGACGGAAGCGAAATTTTGTTTCCAATTGTGCGCACAACATTTCCAGCCTCATCAGTAATTACAAAGCTCCATTCTTTTACATAGCGTTTTTCGCGGATTTTCAAAGGAACTTCAAGAGTGTCTTGAATTCCATCGTTGTTAGGTGAAATGTAAACAATGCCAGGCTCAGCAAAAAGCTCAGAAGAAAAACTAAGCGCAGAGCAAAGGGCAAATGCTGTAAAAATTTTTCTAGTTGTTTTTTTCATTTTTTATTCCTCGTTCCAAAGAATGATTTCAGGAGCATCAGTGTCTTTTAATCCCAAGTCCAGCCTTGCGCCAAAACTTACAGCCTGAATTCCTGAATAAAGTGTCTGCGTTGCAACAGAAGGAGTTATTTCGCTTTTTTCCCAGTCAGCATTAGTTTCTGAAAATTTCTTAGAAGTAATTCCAAGTTTTAATGAAACTCCAACAGAAATGCTGTTCACACCGTCAGCTTTTCCTTCTGTAATTTCGCGGATATTCGCCTGCCAACCAAGAGACAAGCGGATAAATTTGTTATATTCAAATCCAAGTCCTAAATCCATTATACAATTCTGAAAAAACGGAAAGGCAAAATCAGTGCTAAACGAGCCAGCCCATTTCTTTACTTCAAAGACAGTCGAAGCAAAGGAAACTCTTGGAGTAAGCATAGACGGATAAGATGAAGATTCTTTTTTTTCATCAATTCCAAGCGTTTCATAGTCAGCAGTTTTTCCAATATTTAAAAGTGAAAGTCCAAATCTTGGGTTCGTGAAAATGCCAAAGCTATTCATTTTATAAAGCGCGCCCAAATCTATTCCAGCAGAAAAATCAGAGCCGCTTCCCATATAAAGACCGGTATAGACATTCGCACCTACGGAAAGTTTTTCATTGACTTCTTTTGCTAAGCCGGCGTGAAAAACCAAAGTCTTTCTCAAATCCATTCCATAGAAATCAGCAAAAAGAGCATTTGCAGTAAGCGAAAAAACAGACCATTTTGTAGGAACAATCATTCCAGCCTGAAATCCACCGCCAGCAGTTTTATCGCTGCTTCCGCCTTCAATTTTTATTTTGTCAAAGTTATAAAAAACAGTTCCGCTAAAATCAATATCAGCACGCTGCTCACCAGCAGTAAGAGCAGGATTATAAGTTATAGATGCAGGAACAACTGTAAAATTCGGACCGCCAGCGGCAGACGCAGCACCAGACATAAGCTCAGGATTTGCAAGCCTATAAAGATCCTCGCCACCATAAGGCGGATTATAAGCAAATAGTTCAGCCATGCCTGCTAAAAAAGCCGCAGTCAAAATTATTTTTTTCATAAAGTAGACCTCCAGATTCAAATTATAACAAAAAATAAAACTATTTTAAATGGAATAAAATTCTCATTTGCCACAAAGTAAGGCTCGCTCAACTTCATCTATTACAAAATCAGGAGTACTTGCCCCGGCAGTAAGTCCTACAACTTTTAAAGAATAAATTTCATCAGGAATTTCAGAAGCATCTTCTATAAGCGCAGTTTTCCCGCAGATTAAGGACGCAGTTTCAAAAAGCCTGCGTGTATTTGCAGAATTCTTTCCGCCAATGACAAGAATCGCATCCACTTTGCCTTCAAGCTCTTTCAATGCATTTTGACGCTCCATCGTCGCCGAACATATAGAATTAAAAATCTGAACCAAAGGATTTTTCAGTTTCAACACCGAAGCGATTTTTTCAAACTCAACAGGACTGAATGTTGTCTGCGCAATCAAAACTGTTTTTTCAGGAACTTCAATTTTTAGAGCTTCCTCAGAACTTTCCACAACAAGAACATGATTTTCCGCATATCCTGAAATGCTTACAACTTCGCCATGATTTTTGTCGCCCGCAATAACAACAAGAAACCCTTTCTTTGCCCATTCAGCCGCTCTCTTCTGACTAAGATGAACTCTTGGGCATGTCGCATCAAGAATTTCCGATCCTTGATTTTCAAGAGCAGAAACAACTTGCGGTGTAGTTCCATGCGCGCGGATTACAACAACTGAACCGTCTTTGGCTTTTTCAAGTGAAGAAGCCTCAAGAATCTGAGCGCCTTTTTTTTCAAGAGAATCCATAACAAGAGGATTGTGAATCAAAGGTCCAAGAGTAAAAACTTTCTTCTGTCCATTTTTTTCTGAATCTTCAAGAGCGGCAGATGCAGTTTCAACAGCACGCCTAACCCCCATGCAAAATCCAAGAACTTTGGCACGAACAACTTTCAACGGCAACTCCAGTGTCAGTTTAAAAATTTTGTTATTTTTTTAAAACTGACTTACAAAAGAAAAAAGCCGCAACTAAAAAAGTTACGGCCTTAAAATTATTCTTTAGCAAGCGGAAGAAAAATTCCGGCTAAAGCAAGTTTTAAACATTCTGTGTTGAGTTAAACGAAAGAACATTTTTGCTGTTATGCGGCCTTACGTGGTTTGAAAATTCTCCCGGCTCCCAATTGCGGCGCATCAAAGATACAAAGCCTGGAACAATGAGCATAGAAGAATAACATCCAGAAAGAAGACCGACTGTAAGAACTATTGCAAAGTCCTTTATGCTTCCAGAAGTAAAAATAAGAAGCGCAACAGAAGCAAACATCGTTGTTACAGTTGTAATAATTGAGCGCGACAAAGTTTCAGAGATTGAAGCATTCAATATGTCATTAAATTTCTTTGTCTGAATCAAACTGATATTTTCACGCACACGGTCCAAAATAACGATTGTGGCATTGATTGAGTAACCAAAAATCGTAAGAACAGCAGCAAAGCTTGTCGCAGAAAATTCAACCTGTGTCCATGAAATGAACGAGAACATTATAAGACAGTCATGAACAAGTCCGATTATTGCACCAACTGCAAAGTCCCAGTGGAATCTTATAGCACAGTAAATCCAAATTGCAAGCAAAGTAACAACTGCAAGAATAACAGACTTGATTGCATTGCTGCTAGAAAATCCAGAGCCTACAAAGTCAGTTTTAATAATCGCAACGTTATTTTCGCCGAATTTTTCCTTGAGTGAACCGATAATTCCTGCCTGAAGAGAATCAGAAGAAGCACCATCCTTTGAAATTGCCGCGCGAATCTGGAAACTTCTATTTGCATCGTCTCCAAGTTCCTTTACTTCAACACCTTCAGAAGCAAGAGCAGAACGAACATCATCAATAGAAACATTTTTTGATGCATCTGAAACATAAAGCAAAACAGGAATATCCGCTGAAAGACGAGAAGTTGAAGAGCTATCCAAATAAATTCCATAAGAACTTACATTTTCAGCGCCTTTTACAGAAACCGAAAGTCCATCAACTTTAGAAAGAGAATCTGCAATATCTTTTATCGAAGGATTCTGTGCATAAGAAAAAACTTTAGTTTCGTTTTCCGCGCCAGTTCCTGTTATAACAAGTTCCAGTGCTGTGCTTGAAGTTCCAAGGCTTATATTTGCAGAACCATTGTAGGAAATTTCAATAGCGGCCGGACCAATGCGGACTTCTTCCAAAAGACCAGGCACAAAGTCAATGCCGAAATTTATTCCACGGATAAAAAATCCTGCGATTCCAAAAAGAATCAAAACTGAACTTAAAACAGCGCAGGCAGGAAATGCTTTACTGAATTTTTTTACTGTTTTCATTATTTAATCCCCCAGCCAATGCTGATATTCTTTACTTTTAAGACTTCTGTCTGGAAATCAAATATAAGGCGAGAAACAACCAAAGCTGTAAATACAGTTGAAACTACACCAATCGCAAGGCTCACTGCAAATCCCTGAACGGCACCGCTTCCAAGCTGAGTCATAAAGATTGCAGCAATAAATGTGGTGATGTTTGAGTCCATGATTGCCCAGAATGCATTGTCAAATCCTGCGCTTACACTAGAAGCCCTGTCTTTTCCAAGGCGACGTTCTTCCTTTATGCGCTCAAAGATAATAACGTTCGCATCAGTCGCCATTCCGATTGTAAGAATCATACCGGCAACAGTCGGCAAAGTAATTGTAAGATTAAATGCGCTCAAAATACTGAACATGATATAAAGGTTCAAAACCTGAGAAACACAAGCATTTATTCCAGATCCCTTGTACCATATAAGCATGAAAACCATAATTGAAATAAGACCGACAGCAACTGCCAAAAGTCCCTGACGGATTGCCTGTTCTCCCAAAGAAGCTCCAATTACCTGCTGGCTTTCTACGCTAAGAGGAACATCAAGCCAAGCTGTCTGCAAAACTTTACGCAAGTTCTGGGCTTCACGCTGCCCGAATCCTGTAATCTGAACGTTGCCACCTGTAATAGCAGTATTTATAGTAGCATTTGACTTGATTTTATTGTCGCTGACAATGCAGAGGTTTTCACCAACGTGCTCGCCAGTGAATTTTCCAAAAATTTCAGCGCCTTCAGCATCAAGAGAAAATGTAACAGCAGGACGTCCTGTAAGTTCCTCTGCACCGACATCAGCTGATTTTATGTGCTTTCCATCAAGAGCAACTTCTTTTTTTACAACAAGATAACCTTCACGCTGATCAAGTCCGTAAGCGTCTGTTGTGTAGTAACCCAAAACTTCGCAGTCTTCTGGAATAATGGAAGAATCAACAAGATTTCCTCTTATGTCAAAAGTTGTGTCAGGATTGTTGTAATAGTAAGCATTGAAATTTGAAGTAGCCTCATTGTCAACAAGACGGAAATTCAAAATTCCGCGTCCCTGAATTATCGAATTAATCTGATCAGCTTCTGCAGAACCAGGAAGTTCAATATAAATTCTGTCCTCGCCTTGCTGTCTGATTGTTGGAGAGCTCAAGCCAAAGCGGTCAATGCGGTTTGTCAAAGTTTCGACAGCTTGAGCCATTATATCAGCCTTCAATGTTGCAGTGTCCAAAACAGCATCGCCCTGCTTTGCAATAACAGAGTCAAGGTCAGCCTTTACAATTACGTTCATTCCGCCTGAAAGGTCAAGACCAAGCTTTACAGAATTCTTATAATAATCTTTTGTCTTAAGAATCTTTTTTCTATAAATTCCTTCGATAAAAGAAGCAAGTTCTGATTTTGAATCAAAAGAATTCAAAGCGTCTTTTAAAAGAATTGTGGCAGGAACTTTTTCTCCAGCAGTCTTGAAATTCTTCTTTGCCTGTTTTACAAGCCACTGGCAATCTTCTGGAACTGGGGTTTCTGAATTTGCTTTTACAGCATCAACTAATTTTCTAACTTCAGAATTAGCCTTGAAACTTGAATAATTTTTTATATTTTCCAAAGAACTCAAGGCAAGAACCTTGTCTTCTTTTGGAGTGCGTACGTACCAGCTGATTGACGGCCACAAAAAGGCAAAGCAAACAGCCAGCACTGCAATAATCATAAAAAGCCGGCTTTTCTTACTCATCTTTCTTTTCCTCAGAAGCAGCTGGCTCTTTGTTTTCTGCGCTAGCTTTTGGCTCTTCTTTTTGCTTTTTTCCTGATTTTTTATCTTCAGTTTTTACAGCAGGTTTATCAGAAACAACTGTTGCAATTGCAGAACGGTTGAATTCTATTTTTGTATTTTCATCAACTCTTACTGTAACAACATTTGAATCTTTTTTTACAGAGCTGACAGTTCCGTGGATTCCTCCGATTGTAATTACTTTGTCGCCCTTCTGAAGCGCATCAAGCATTTTTTGAAGTTCTTTCTGCTTTTTGTTCTGCGGACGAATCATAAAAAAGTACATAATTCCTATGATAAGAATGAGAGGCAAAAACATTCCAAATCCGCCGCCCATAGCCGCAGGATCAGCTGCCTGTAACAAAAGTGAATTAAACAACATATTAAATTCCTTCCTTCGTAATTAATTTAAAATGGTATAGAAGAATAACATTATTCGCATAAATTTACAAGAGAATTAATTCAGAGAATTATTTAGACCAATCATTTTCATAAGTTCTAAATTTTCTTGCAATAAGCAATTGAGGTGATTTTTCAACGAGAGAAAATTATCTTCCAAGCAGTTTTTCAAGCTCGGAATTTTTACTTAGATATAAAGAATTCGACGGATCAAGAGCCACAACCTGCTTTAAATAGTACTGCGCCCGTCTCCAGTCTTTTTTTGCATAGTAAATTTCATAAAGCCTGTAAAGAGAATCCTTGTTGCGCGGGTTTGCAGTCAAACTTGCCCTTAAATCAGCAAGAGCAGAATCTTCTGTTCCCTGAATCTGGCTTCGTTCAAAATACAGAAAGCTTTTCATTTTTTGACTAGCAGAAGGCAAAAGGCTTGAAATAAGCTGCATCGCTGAATTTTTTTGCCCTGAAGCAGAAAGAACTTTTACGTAAGCCATGCACGAATTTTCATCAGCAGGATTTTCCTCATAAGCTTTTAGCGCAAGATTCATTGCCTCTGTGTTCTTTTTTAACGCAAGGCAAATATCAATGTGGCTGAAAAGCGAAGTTTTTTGCGCTGAAGGAATCTGCATAAGACGTGAACTTAAAGAATACGCTTTTGCATAATCGGATTTTTTTATGTATTCATCCAAAAGAATTTGCATCGCCTGGACATTTTTTAAATCTTTTTCAAGAACTTTTTCAGCAAGTTCAAGAGCTGTCATTCCATTTACAGAAAGACCTGCAACAGAAGCAGTTTGTGCAGCAACAAGCAGAGTTTCAACATCATCAGGATACAAGCTAAGAGCAGTTCCGGCAGTTTCTATAGCGGCGGTATTATTCTTGCTCCAGTCACGCAAAAGCTGTGTGCGCAAAAGATAATATTCCTTGGAAACAGCATTTTTCTTTTCAACAGCATCGAGTAAAGAAGAAGCTCTGATGTAGTCCTGTTTTTCCATGAGGATTTTTGCACGTAGCAAAACATAGCTTGTGTTATCCGGCTCAAGCAAAAGAACGCGCACAACAAATCCTTCCGTCTTATCAAAGTCTTCAAGGTGAAAAGCAGACAACGCGCAAGTCTTTAAAAGCTCTGTGTCCTGCGGAAATCGCGACAAAAGTTCTTCGCCAAATGAAAGCGCAAGCTCATATTGTCCTGTTAAAAAACAAGCCTTTGCCACCGACTCAAGAATTTCTTTTGTTCCGCCAGAATATTTTCCATTGCTAAGCTTAAAATATTCCAAAGCCTTTTCATTTTTATTCTGCTTTAGACAAAGAATTCCCATAAGATAATTTGCAAGAACTGAATCAGGACAAAGCTCAAGAGCAAAATTCAAAGAGTTTTCGGACAACTCATAATAGTCTTCTATTGTTCCCGATGAAGTCAAAAGAACCAGCGACGGAAGCATAATGGAAAGAAAATCAGAGCGGTTCATGCTTAAATCATAAATTCCCTTTTTTGCACTTTCAACAGCACCAATATACTGATTTGTTTTGGCAATAGGCGGAACACTCCAAGTTATAGATTCAGACGGCCATGCAAGTTTCATAATTTCCGCGGAAATATAAAGGATGCTTTTTTCTGCATCTGAATAGTCATCGGGCGAACTTTTATGAATTGAAGAAGCTGCCTGCCTTAAACTTTGTGGAGAACCGATTTCCACCAAGCGCATCGTCTCTTTATTTATGGAAGCAAAAAACGATCTGTCTTTTGAAGGAGCAACCTGAACCGCAACTGCGGACAAATTTTCTTCAGGCTTTGGCGCAGGAGAAGGTGAACTTGCACAAGAGAAAACAAATGGCAATGTAGCAAACAAAACAAGATAAAAAGTTCCGCGCATTTTCCGCAAAAAAATTATTTCTGAAATTTTGGCTTTTCTAAAAAATCCGGCCGCAGATTTCGTTAAAACAATCTTTCTAAAAGTTGTCATCTGAAGAATCATCCTTCATATACGGAAATTCCTCGCTGTTTATTCTTTGAACTCCATAAACAAGAATAAGAAGAATTCCCAGAACAAAAAGGACTATTGGCCAGAAAACCGAAATAAATTTTGCAAACGAAATATGGAACACATGAAGCGAAAAAAGCAGGAAAATAATTCCCAAAACAAAAAGAGCGACTGACGGAAAAAGAAAAACCGTCCTTATTTTTTTATAAATGAATAAATCCGAAACAATAAAAGCAAGTCCGGCATTTATTACAATAACCGGCCAAAGTTCTTTTAAATTCAAATGTAAAAATTCTATGTTCAGCAAGGCAAAAAAGATGCTGTCAAAAACAAGCATAAATCCCAATGCAATGTAAAGGCTGCGTTTTCTTAGTCCTGCAAGAGAAACTTTTTTTGTCTGCTTAAGATTTTCCATAATCGAAGTAAATAATAAGATAAATTTCAATTCTTGACAACGGCTTTTAAAAACATACAGGAACAACTTTGAGCGCCAAATTTTTAATTGAAAATACTTTCTATTATATGGTAGAATAAAAGAATGATTCGGAAAGTTTTTAGATCTGCAGCAGTGGCTTTTTTTTCCATAATTATCATGTCATGCGCAAGAGACAGAAAAGGAGAAATTCTGCCGGAAGCATTTTCAAAGCAATACAAGAATACACAAAATCTTTTGATTTCGCTACTTGAAAAAAAAGAAACAAAGGGCGAAACAAGATACGCAGTTGTAAATAGAATAGCAAACAATATGCTTTCCGTAAAAGATTATCCGTCGCTTGTGCATTTTCTTACAAACTGGGTTGAGCTGCATGAAGACGATTCCTACAACGCATACTGGCTTTTGATGACAGCTTATGCTTATCTTGAAAATGAAGCTGAGCCGATAGCGGAATATTATTTTGAGCGGATTATAAACAATTACAACGACCTTATTGTACAGGGAAAATCGATTCACTTTATATGCCTTCAGCATTTAATTCAAATCAGCTCAAGTCCGGCAAACAGAATTTCATATTTCAACCAGCTTATAAGCCGATTTCCAAACAACGTAAGCACAACGGAACTTTTCTACAGGCTCGCACTTGAATACGAAAAGGAAGGCGAATGGAATCAGGCAATCCGCTCATATACGCAGTTTCTTGACCAAGACGACGCATCCACGCTGCAAATTTCAGGCTACCCGAACGCATATTTAAATGCAAAGCAGCTTATAGATTTTAGCAATTCATCAAAAGACTGGACATTTGAAACACTTGACGCTCTTGTTGCCGCTGTAAAGTCTGGAATTTCTTCATACAATTACAAAGCATTGGACCGCTATAAGTCAAAAGTCAACTTTTTTGCAATGTCCTGGCGACAAGTTGAAACTGATGTGAACGCCCAAGAAAGTTTTTCGATGCGCTCATTTATGCGAGGCAACAGAATCCGTTACAGCGCAGAACTTGATCCGTCGTCTTCTCCAACCGAAGCATATTTGCGCACAACAGGCTGGAGCAATTACGTGAATGTCTGGTATCTTTATTTTAGAAAAGTGAATTTTCCAGCTGACCCGGAAATCCACGGACGCTGGGAATGGGCTGGAATTTACTTTGGTGAAAAATTGTAATGAAGAAAAAATTTGCATCTTCTATATTTTCAATATTGCTAGCCTCGTTTATTTTTGCGGAAGAGCCAGTTGCTGATTTTGAAATCGGCTTGTCAAAATTAAAAAATGAAAGTCCTGCAAAGACGAAAGTCGTTTCAGGCTCAGGAAAAGAAAAGAAAGTTTCAGTTCAAAAGAACTATATAATTCCAGAGCCAAAACGCAAGGACATTGGCATTTCTGGAGTTTTTAAAGAGCAGACTTTAAAATACAGGGAACGCTACCTTACAGATTCAAACAGGCAGTGGCTTGCTGAAATCCTTTACGATTCAATTCCATACAGACCATATATAAGAGCGAAACTCAAAGAAAAGAAAATGCCGCTTTATCTGCAATATCTTCCAATTGTTGAGTCAAACTACAAACCAACAGCGGTGTCTGGCTCTGGCGCAACCGGGCTTTGGCAGTTCATGGCAAACAGCATGCATCCTTATTTAAAAAAGAATGAATATTTTGACGAGCGGCGTGATCCATGGAAAGAAACTGATGCCGCGCTTTCAAAGCTAGCGGAAAATTTCAAAGTGTTTAACGACTGGCATTTGGCAATCGCTGCATACAATATGGGAGCAGGAGCAGTTGGCCGAATTGTAAAAGTGAACCCTGGAAAAGATTATTGGGCTTTATCAGAAAAGGGACTTCTAAGCAAGCAGGCTTCTGAATATATTCCAAAACTTATAGCAATTGCGGACATTGTTGAAAATGCAGATTTTTATGGAGCTATTGAAATCGGAGTCGCAGACAAAAGGATTGAAGGTGTTGCTCCGGAAAAATTCAGCTACCTTACAATAAAAGGAAGTATAAAACTTTCAACTGTAGCCAAGGCAGCCGGAATTCCTTTAGAAACTGTAAAAATGCTTAACATCGAGCTTCTAAAGGAAACTACGCCGCCCGGAACAACTTACAGATTAAGGCTTCCAGCTGGCAAAGCAAAAATTGCCGCAGAAAACCTTCGGTAAATTTCTACATTATTTTTTTGCCTGCATGCCAAAGTTTTTCAAGCTCGTAAAAGTCTCTTGCATCTTGGCTCATAAGATGCACAACAATCGGACCTAAATCAATTAAATTCCAGTCATTGCCCTGAGAAGTCTTGTTATGAATTTTATGGATTTCAAGATCGGTGTCTTTTATGTAATCCTTTATTTCCTTGTAAAGACCTTGCCAATGCGGACCGCTTGAAACAGTTGCAATTACAAAATAATCAGTCCAGCTGTTAAGCTCAGAAACATCGATAACACAAACATCCGCGCCTTTTCCATCTTCCATCAGCTTGGCAATTTCCAGCGCCATTTCTTTTACAGTTTTTTCCATTTTTCCTCACTCGGACGATTTAGAAGAAGAACTTCCTTTTACAAAACGCCCATTGAAATCTTTGCCCAAAATAATTGTAAAGTCAGCCTGAGCAGCACTTGTGGAATCAGCATTTTCCGGCATAAGTTCCTCATCAATTATATTTGAGCAATGAATAAAATTTCCCAAAGTTTTTGCAGCTTCAGAGTTTCCAATATGATTTATAATTTCAGTTTTTTCATAGTCATTGCGGTCGGCATTTTTTGTTTCGAGAACTTCATAACCCGCGCTTTGCAAAAGGAAAGAAGTGTTGCGCGCAAGCCCCTGCTCCGTTGTTCCATTTTGAATTACAAGGACATAAACACGGTTCTGATTTCCAGAATCGCCTGAAACAAGAGAACTTATAGCCTGATTTATAACATCCTTTATGAGCTGACCGTCATAATACGGAAACAAAAGAGTCTGTCCGTCAACAGTTCTTAAACTTCCTGTTATAGTCTGAATTGAAAAGCGCTCAGTGTCAATCAATGAAATTTTTTTCATCAAGTTATAGAAATTTTTCTTGTCTATGTTTGTCTTGATTTTTTCTTCATAAACTGAAAAATTATTCTTTGCAAAAATAATATTGCGGTTTTCTTTTAAAGCATAAATCAATGAAACAAAAACAGCTTGACGCCTGTCCTCAAGGTCGCTTGCATTTTCAGACGGACTTTTATACATAACATAGTCATGGATTTTATCTCCGTCCAAAACAACAGCACCGCTAGGAAAAAGACAGCGCATTCCATTTTCATCTGTTTCATCAACAGGAAAGGAAATAAAAACATTCAGTCCGCCAAGATAGTCTGTAAGCACCTCCAAGTCTGAAAGTTTTATTTCAATTGTAAAAGGAATTTTCTTTCCGATAAGTTTTTCAATTTCTTCTTTATAAGAAGCAAGGCCTTTTTCTTTGTAAACTGAATCAATTCTGTCAACACGCCCAAGGCTTTTATAAATTGCGCCTGTGTTTCCTAAAATGTCAAAAGCGGCAGCTTGTCCTGTCTGAGGGTAAAAAACAAGAACGTCTGTTGAAAGAGCGTTTCCTTCATCATCCTTTAAAATCCAAAGGCTGTTTATAACAGGATTCAATTTAAGATTTTCTTCAATAGGATCCACACGAAGCGAAAAAGCAACAAAGCCAACAACGCCAATAATAATCACAAGAATAGCAAGAAGAAAAATTCCATTTCTTTGGTCTTTTGAAATATTCATTTTTACAATCCTTAAAACTTAGCTGGCACGAAGAGAGTTTTCCGAGGCAATCTGCTTCTTTAAATCCGCTTCAAATTCATAGCTTGAATCTGCAATTTTTTTCTGTCTGTTTTTTAAATACTCCATATTTTCTTGAACAACAAAAAGCGTCATCTCATTAAGAGGCATAGAAAAAAGTTTTTTTCTATATTCTTCTGTTGACTGCGGGCGTCCAGGCTCAACTTTGTCAGCAACATAAATAATTTTTGCAAGAGGACACAAACCTGCACCGCCAAGTGTATGGTTCGCAACAGCCTGAATAACACCAGGATTTTTCACGGAAAATTTCTTTTGAAGCAAAACTGCGGCTGCTCTTCCATGCAAAAGCGAAGGTTTGTTTTTTTCAATTTCAGAAATAGAATTCCCATCTTCGGACGCAAGAGAAAGAATTTCAGAATCTTCCATATTTTTGCAAATATCATGGGAAAGTCCTGCAAGATAACCAATGTTTTTGTCGCAGCCAAACAAGCCGCACATAAAAGCCGCTGTTTCCGCGACACGGACAGAATGCTCAAAGCGTTTTTCTTTCAGTTCCGACTTTGCATATTTCCTGATTGTTTCTATAAGCTGTTCAGTTTTTGCTTCCATACAAATTACCGTCAATAATATACTTGAAAACTTTTGAAGGCACAAGATATTGAAAGGCCATTTTATTTGCCGCCCTAAACCTTATGCTAGTTGAACTTACGGCGAGCGGCTCATTTTTCAGAAAAACTGCATTTTTAAAAAGCGGCTCGTCTTCAATCCGAAATTCTTTTTCTGCGGAATTTTCCACTTCAAAATATTTCCCGGTCGCTTTGTTTTTAAAATTTTTATCTTCAATCTGAAATGGTCGTTCCGCCAAAATCAGCTCGCACTTTTTTACAAGCAAAGCAGCATTGTTCCAAAGATGAAAAGTTGAAAACAAGTCTCTGCCAATTACAAGTCCTATTTTTTCAGGCTTGTATTTTTCTTCAATAAAGCAGATTGTGTCATAAGTGAACGAAACTCCGCCACGTAGAATTTCGCAAGGCTCCATTTCAAACCGCGAATCATCTTTGCAAGCAAACTCAACCATCTTCGCTCGTTTTTCAGGCGGCAAAGCTCCGTTCATGTTTTTATGCGGCGGAGAAAAAACCGGCACAAAAAAAACTTTGTCATATCCAAGCGAAACACAAATTTCGTCCGCCAAAGCAAGATGCCCAATATGAATTGGATTGAAACTTCCACCCAAAACTGCAATTTTCATTTTCAGTTTTCACTTCCCGGAAACTGAACTTCCATTGAATCATCCACGGAGCGGCTGGATAAAAATGAACTTTTTTCAGGCACAGAATTCTCTTCGGCAACAGGTTTATTGAGCGATTCCATTTTTTCAATAAGCGAAATTATTTCAATTCTTGCTTCATTCATGTTTGTTCTTGCCGCAACAGAAACTGCGAGGACTTTTACATCAGGCTCTTTGCTTTGGATTTTTTCCTTTACTTTCATTGCATTTTCAAGCGCGCCTTCAATGTCAATTTTATTGCAAAGAACAATTCTTGGCTTCTTTGTAAGTTCCCTGCCAAATCCGTCAAGTTCCTTTAAAAGCAAATCATAGGCTTCAAGAAAATTTTCATCACTGCAGTCAATCATAAACAAAAGCCCGGCAGTTCTTGAAATATGCTTTAAAAACCTTATACCAAGACCAGCACCTTCAGATGCGCCTTCTATTATTCCGGGAATATCTGCAATAATAAAATCTTTGTCATCGCCAGCATGAAGCACGCCAAGATTCGGAATTTTTGTTGTAAAAGGATACGGAGCAATTTTCGGGCGCGCGTTTGTAAAAAGATCCAGCAAACTGGATTTTCCTGCATTCGGAAATCCAACAAGACCAATATCCGCAATAACAGAAAGCTCAACACGCAGAACTCTTTCCTGTCCTGGCGCGCCTTTGTTTGCAATACGCGGAGCTTGGTTCGTGCTTGATTTAAAATGCACATTTCCCCAACCGCCATTTCCGCCTTTCAAAAAAACAAACTGCTCTTCTTCGCTTTCAACAGTAAAATCATAAATAAGTTCGCCAGTTTCATTGTCGCGGATTGTAGTTCCCGGAGGAACTGGAATTACAACATCCTCGCCATCTTTTCCATAGCGATTCCAGCCTTGCCCATCGCCGCCGTTTTTAGCCTTCAAAATCGGGTGATACCTTAAATGGGCAAGAGTTCTAAGATTCTTCTTTAAACAAAAAACCACATCTCCGCCGCGACCGCCATCACCGCCGTTCGGACCGCCGTTTGGAATATATTTTTCACGCCTAAATGAAACACAACCGTTGCCACCTTTTCCAGAACGGACAGTAATAACAGCCTCATCAGCAAATTGAATCATCGTTGCTCCCATAAAAAAAGCCCAGCAAGGATAATTATTCCAAGCCGGGCATTTAAATTATTTTAGAAAATTTCAAATCCTAAAGACAAAAACTTTCTTTATTAGTTGGCAGAAACAGGTTCTACTGAAACAAGTTTGCGATTCATGCGTTCTGTGTATTTTACTACACCGTCAACAACAGAATACAAAGTGTCGTCTGTTCCACGCTTTACATTGTTGCCAGGATGGATACGAGTTCCACGCTGTCTTACAAGAATAGAACCGGCAGTAACTTTTTCTCCACCAAATCTTTTAACGCCCAAATGTTTAGGGTTTGAATCGCGGCCATTTTTAGCACCGCTACCGCCTTTAGTACGTCCCATTTTAATCCTCCGCCGGCATAAACCGGACTATTATTCAATTATTTCTTGAAACCGCACATTATCAGGATATTCAGCAGAAAGTTTTATAAAAGCAAATCTTATAAAATCCCCAATGCATTTCAAGCGTTCCACAGCAGAGGCTGCGGATTTTTCAACCCGAAACTCCAAAAAGCCACGGGTAGAAGTGTCAGCATTAAAAACAAGCTCTTTTGTATTTTGAAGCATTTCAACTGATGTGCCCAAAACTATAGATTCAGCAGCACAAACAATATCCTTGCCCTTTTCAGCAAACGAAGCATGCCCAAAAGCTTTTACACTCTTTAATGCTCCGTCTTTGCCGCAAACCAAAAGAACTTCCGTCACTTATGCCAAGACAACATCCTGAACAGTAACCTTTGTATACTGCTCGCGGTGTCCAATAAGACGATGATAGTCTTTTTTTGACTTGTATTTGAATACGAGAACTTTCTTATCTTTGAAAGTTTCTCCAACTTTTACAGTAACTTTAGCGCCCTTTACATAAGGAGAACCGACAGAAACTTTATCGCCATCACTTACAAGAAGAACTGTATCGATTGTGATTACATCGCCATCTTTTGCATCAAGCTTTGACACTTCAAGAACAGCGTCTTTTTCTGCCTTGTACTGATTGCCTTTGAATTCAACAATTGCGTACATTTTATAAACCTCTAAATTTTTTTTGCCCCAAGGAGTAACGGGTTCCTTGAAAGCATTTCAACAATTAGTAAGACATTTTAACAAATTTCATAAACTAAGGTCAAGCGAATTTCTGCCGATAAATAAAAAATTCAGTTTTTAATTTACACCGCATTTTCAAACTTGTTTTACAAAATTGAAATTTCCAAGAGTTTCATATAGAATGGAACTATGGAATTTAATTTAGAAAAACTCCCATGCTTTGGAGTCGCAGGAAATTTTACAGGACATCTGGAGCAGGCAGGAGAAGCCGTTGAGTTTAAGAATGTAAAGACAAAAGAAAAAAATGCGCCAAAAGCAATTTTTCCAACATATATACCGAATGCAAAAAATCCAGTGCCGGAATTTCTTGGAATATTTCCATTTGATTCGGGCAAAATAATTTTCCCGTGCGGAGAAGAAAAACTTCAGATTGAACCAGAATGCGCTCTGATTTTAAACGCTGAATGGAACTGCGGAAAATTAAAATCACTTGTTCCCGTGAAATTTGGAGCCTCAAACGACTGCTCTATCCGCAAACCTGGAGCAAAAAAAATCAGCATGAAAAAAAACTGGGGCAAATGCAGCAAAGGACTTTCAAAAAATTTAATCAGCATTGACGAGTTTTCTGAAAACGGGAATATTGCAAAATACAGAATCGCTTGCTTTCTTTTTAGAGATGGAAAAATCTTTGAATACGGAGAAGACAGCCCTGTAAAAGGATACAACTATATTTTTGAAAAGCTCACAAACTGGCTCATAGAAAAATTCAACACACAAAAAGATGAAGGCACAGCAGAAGATGTCGGAAGCTATCTTACATCAGCAGGCCTGCCAAAACAGATAATGGTTTCAATAGGAGCTACGCGTTACACAGAATTCGGGGAAACAATTTTTTTAAAAGACGGAGATGAAAGCATTGTCATTCTTTATCCTGAATATAAATATTCAAACGCTGAAATCAAAGAAATAGCGGCTGAAAATTCTTTTAACGATAAAGAAATAAGTGTTTTAAGGCAAAAAGTAATTTTGCAGTAGATACGTCTGGTCAAGGTACGCTTATGCTCAAGACCTTGACTCAGCCGTTTTTAGGGTTTTGATAAACCCTAAATAAGAAAGCTTGCAACGCAAACTTATAAAAGTAACAAAACGTAAAAAAAATAGTTACAGATTATTACACTTTTTTTTCCAAAAACATATTACAAATATAATGATTTTTTATAAAATTTACTATTAATTAGTGATTTTTCGTGTTATTTTAATGAAAATTAGATTAATACTTTTCTAAGAGATTTTAATTATAAGGAAAGGAATTTTATGAGTCAAAACATTGCTTTTAATTCTCCACAAGATTCTCCTCATGCACTTCTTGAGGAATTTTTTACAAACTTTTCTTATTTTTCAAACGAAGAAAAAGAAAAAATCACAAAAGCTTGGAATTTTCTTTGCAAAAAAAGCGAAGGTCTTTCTCGCTCTTGTGGAAAACCTTATTACTTGCACCCTCTTAGAATTGCCTTTATTCTTGCAGAAAACAATTTTGACGCAGACTGCATAATTGCAGGAATTTTGCATAGCGTTTATTCGCTGGGAGCAACACCAGAAGAAATAGAATCAGAGTTTGGAAAAACCGTACTAAACATAATAAATGGCACGTCCAAAATAATGAATCTTTCCATAAATTCTAAAACTCTGCAGCAGGCAGATGCCATAAGGAAAATGCTCTTTGCAATGGTAGACGACATAAGAGTCATCTTTGTAAAAATTGCCGACAAACTCGACCGCATTCAAAACATAAAAAGCCTTGAAACAGAAAAGCAAAGAGCGTTAGCAGCCGAAGCTATAGATATTTGGGCACCTTTGGCAGACAGGCTCGGTATGCAGCAGGTAAAAAATGAATTTGAAGATTCAAGCCTAAAATACACAAATCCAGACGCATTTCAACAAATAAAAGCTGTAATCAGCCAAAAAAAAGAAGAGCGCGCTGCCTACTTAAATAATGCTGTAAGCAAAATTCAAAAAGAAGCAGAAAAAGCTGGCATAAAAATTTCGATTACAAGCCGAGCAAAGCACTTTTATTCAATTTATCAAAAGATGCGAAAAAGAAACAAAGAACCTGGAGAACTTTTTGACTTATTAGCATTGCGAATAATCTGCCAAACAAACCAAGAATGTTATACTCTAATAGGAATTGTTCATAGCCTTTGGAAACCTTTAGACGGAAGGTTCAAGGACTACATTGCAATGCCAAAAGCAAACG
>NZ_DBKJ01000036.1:0-27357 GCF_002297325.1 Treponema sp. UBA753
ACTGCATCGACCTGCCCAGAAGAACGCTTCTCGCAACCTCCATGGCGTTCTTCCCGTCTGTAAAGCTCCCGGAGCATAGCTGCTCAACCTTATGGGGATCATAGCCTTTTGCATTGTCCTCCCAGCAATATTCTCCGCCGATCTTCAGAGGCACATCCTTCATCGTGGCTGTCGCAGTGAAGCCTGCGCATTTCCTTCATGTCCCAGCCTGTCGCAGTTACCGCGGAGAGCTGTGCGGCAAGGTCTGTCTTTGTCCTTGCTGAAATCAGGGACTTTCCCCATTCAAGGACCACATCGTCATCTGTCGGTGTTATCTCTGTCTTTACGTAGACAGTGTTTCCGTGGCAGTAGACTGTCTTTCCGTATTTGCCCGCCAGGTACATGATGTAGCCATAATCAGTGAAATTTTTCTGCTCGATATAGCTGTATTCAGGGCCGAACTCCTCCACGTCGGCATTCAGATTGTATCCTTGCACTATGTCCCTGATTATGCCTGCAGGCGTCTTATGCTCAAACGATGCGCATCTTGTTCCTTTGTTTAGCCTAAGGAGCTTTGAATGTATCTTTACCTCCGTCGGGGGAGAGCTGCATTCATCAAGCCGCGGCGCAAATCCTGTAACCTCGCCGGCAAAAACCTCATGGACGTCATCCTTGTATCCAAGGTGTATTGAGACCTCGCTTCCTATGGCAAATGTGCCGTCGTTGCAAAAGTCCAAAGGTGAACTTCCGAACAAAATGCTCGCAGTCCCGGCAAAGTCTAGCCTGTCATGTATATGGATTCTTTTCAGCGCGCCCTCGTAGCCTGTGTCAAGGCGCCTGCCGTCAACATAGGCTATCCAGACCGGCGTAAGTGTTCTGTTCTCTCCTGGCATTTTGCAACACCTCTTGTTTTATCTTTTTATATACAATGAATTATACAATGGCTTGGCGATTTAGTTAATAGCTAAAAAATAATCTTGACCTTTTAGCTTTATATGCTTAGAATTTATGCATGATATTTGGAGTATTCGTGTTTTAAATATCAGTTTGAGTTTATATCCTGCGCGCTCAATTCTAAACCTAACTAGACTTCAAAAAAAATCAAATTAGATTCACAATGTAATGCAACTAGATTATGGTGCTTAACACTTTAGTAATTGTATCTGATTTCTAAAGGTACAGGCTGCTATGCCTTACGCTACAGTTTATCTGGGGCGTAAGCACATCGCTCAGCATGGGTCGTTGCTGTTTTCTTTTTCTTTCCGCTTATTCAATTTGCGCATTCAGCAACAAAATTCACTTCTATTAAAAATTAACACAATTCTAACAATTCAATAACCTTCAAAAAACACAGCCTCTTTAGATTTTTCATCGTAAAACAAAAAACCGAACGGAGGTTTGAACTATGAAAAAGACTATGTATGCTGCGCTCAGCGCAATCACACTGGCAGTTTTAGGCGGAACATTATTTGCCGCTCCTAAAAAAGACAAAAACTTCGGAAAGAAAAGCGTTGTTCTTATAAGCCGCGAAGAAGGAAGCGGAACAAGAGGCGCATTTGTTGAGCTTTTCGGAATTGAAATGAAAAACGCGGAAGGCAAAAAAGTTGACTTCACTTCTGAAGAAGCCGACATTACAAACAGCACAGAAGTAATGCTCACTTCAGTTGCAGGAAACAAATACGCAATTGGCTATGTTTCTCTAGGCTCTCTGAACAAAACTGTAAAGGCTTTAAAAATTGAAGGAGTTTCTCCAAGCGTTTCAAGCATTAAAAACGGAACTTATAAAATTTCCCGCCCGTTCAACATCGTAACAAAAGAAACCGGACTTTCAGAAAACGCTTCTGATTTTATCCGCTTCATTCTTTCAAGCGACGGACAAGCAATTGTTGAAGCCAACGGCTACATCAGCGCAGCTCAAAATCCGGCTTATATTGCAACTGGCAAAAAAGGAAAAATCACTGTGGCTGGTTCTTCAAGCGTAACTCCTGTAATGGAAAAACTTGCTGAAGCCTACGAAAAACTGAACCCGGAAATCAAAATTGAAGTCCAGATGTCGGACAGCACAACCGGCGTAAACAGTGCGCTCAACGGAGTCTGTGAAATCGGAATGGCAAGCCGTGAATTAAAAGATAGCGAAAAAGCAAAAGGCGCGCTTCAGACAAAAATTGCAATAGACGGAATCGCAGTAATCATCAACAAGGAAAACCCAACAGAAAGCGCATCGATTCAGTCAGTCAAAGACTTGTATATTGGAACAATTTCAAAATGGGGCGATGTAAAATAAGTTCCACATCGTAAACAAAAATTGCAGTGCAAATCCAGTTCGGACAAGCGCTGCAATCCAGTTCTTTTAAAAGCAGTAAATTATGAAAAACAAATATATAGAACAGACAATGCGATTCGTTTTTCTTGCGGCAGCGTGCGTTTCAATCGCGGCTACAATAACAATCTGCATTTTTCTGTTTGCAAACGGCGTTCCTGCCATGCTTAAAATCGGACTAAAGAATTTCATCTTTGGTTTAAAGTGGAAACCTTCCATAGACCTCTACGGAATTTTCCCGATGATTGTAGGCTCAATTACGGTAACGCTCGGGGCATTAATTCTGGGAGTTCCGCTCGGGCTTTTTACAGCGGTTTTTCTTGCACGCTACTGTCCAAAGAAAATCTACAGCTTTTTTGAAAGCGGCGTAAAACTTTTGGCTGGCATTCCTTCTGTAGTCTACGGTTTCTTCGGCCTTACAGTTATAGTTCCTGCAATCAGAAATACGTTCGGCGGAAACGGAACTTCAATTCTTGCCGCTTCGATTGTCCTTGCGATAATGATTCTTCCAACAATAATAAGTGTAAGCGAATCTTCAATACGGGCTGTTCCTTCGCTTTACTTTGAAGGTTCCCTCGCATTAGGAGCTTGCAAAGAACGAAGCATTTTTCTTGTTGAACTCAAAGCGGCAAAAAGCGGAATCATGGCAGGAATAATTCTTGGAGTGGGACGCGCTGTTGGAGAAACAATGGCAGTCATCATGGTCGCAGGAAACCAGGCGATTCTTCCACGCAGCCTTGTAAAAGGAATCAGAACGCTTACAGCAAACATCGTTCTTGAAATGGGATACGCCGCGGACTTGCACAGAGACGCTCTCATTGCAACTTCTGTAATTCTGTTTATTTTCATTTTGATTATAAACTTGTGCTTTTCACTCTTAAAAGAAAAGAAGGAGTAGCAGATGAAAACAGTCAAAAATGTCGTCAGTTTTCATCTTTTAAAGTTTGCGTTGCAAACTTTTTTATCAACTGCAATTTCTCACTACGTTGCGGAATTGCTTAAAAAGTCAAATCGAAAGTTGAAACTTTCTCATTGACTTTTTATGGGAGTAGCAGATGAAAACTTCGCAAACATTTCAGTCAAAAGTTCTAAAGACGCTTGTGCTTGGAGCTGGAATTTTTACAATTGCAATTTCGTGCGGAATCGTAATCTACATTCTTGCAAGAGGAATTCCAAATTTAAATTTGTCGCTTTTCAGTATAAAGTACACAAGCGAAAACAGCTCGCTTTTTCCGGCATTGATAAACACGCTTTCGGCAACAGCAATAACGCTCGCAATAGCAGTGCCAATTGGAATTGGAGCCGCAATTTATTTAAGCGAATACGCATACCGCGGAAGCAAAATCGTAAAGGCAATCAGACTTGCAACAGAAACATTGTCTGGTATTCCTTCAATCGTGTACGGACTTTTCGGATTTTTGTTTTTTGTAACTTTCCTGCACTGGGGATTTTCTTTGCTTGCCGGATGCTGCACGCTCGCGATTATGATTCTCCCGGTAATCGTTCGCACAACAGAAGAAGCCTTGCTTTCCGTAAACGACAGCTACCGAGAAGGAAGCTTCGGGCTTGGAGCCGGAAAACTCCGCACTGTATTTTGCATTGTTCTGCCTTCTGCAGTTCCCGGAATAATAGCTGGAATTGTATTAGGCACAGGACGCATTGTTGGAGAAACAGCAGCTTTAATCTATACAGCAGGAACAGTCGCGCGGATTGCAGGCGGAATGCAAAGCGGAAGAACTCTCGCAGTCCACTTGTATGCGCTTTGGAGCGAAGGTCTTGCAACAGGACAGTCTTATGCAACGGCGGTAATTCTTCTTGCAATAGTTCTAATTTTGAACTGGCTAAGTTCTCTTCTTGAAAAAATAATCACAAGGAAAAACAAAAATGAATAAAAGCAAAATATCAGTCCAAGACTTAAATTTATTCTATGGAAACTTTCAAGCTCTTTACGATGTAAATCTTGAAATTCCTGCAAACATGGTTACAGCGTTCATCGGACCAAGCGGCTGCGGAAAATCAACATTGCTAAAAACTTTCAACAGAATGAACGACCTTGTTGTAGGCTGCAGAACAGAAGGCAAAGTTTTAATAGACGGCGAAAATATTTTTGAAAACATAGACGTAAACCTGCTCAGAAAAAAAGTCGGAATGGTATTTCAAAAACCGAATCCGTTTCCAATGAGCATTTACGACAACATCGCTTACGGTCCGCGCACTCACGGAATCAAACGCAAAAGCGAGTTGGACAACATCGTTGAAAAAGCCCTTCAAGACGCGGCAATCTGGGACGAAGTAAAAGATAGGCTGAACAAAAGCGCGCTAGGACTTTCCGGCGGACAGCAGCAGCGCCTTTGCATTGCACGCGCTCTTGCAATAGAACCGGAAGTGCTTTTGATGGACGAGCCTACAAGCGCGCTAGATCCAATCAGCACAAGCAAAATAGAAGACACAATCGCTGAGTTAAAAAGCAAATACACAATTGTAATTGTAACCCACAACATGCAGCAGGCAACCCGCGTAAGCGACTTAACGGCATTCTTTCTGCTTGGAAAAGTGATTGAATACGGACAGACGGAACAAATATTCAGCGCGCCAAAAAACAAAAAAACGGAAGATTACATCACAGGAAGATTCGGCTGATATTTTTCAAAACAGAAAAGCAGAAATTTCTACAAGAGGAAAAAGATGAGAAACAACTTTAACTTGCAGCTAAATGAACTGCACGAAGACTTAAAAAAAATGGGAACACTTTGCGAAGACTGCATAACGTTTGCAACCCAGTCGCTTCTACTTGGAGATACAGAACTTGGAGAGCGCGCAATTCAGGCGGAAAAACAGACAGACATAATGGAAAAAGAAATTCAAAATCTTTGCATGAGAATTCTTTTGCAGCAGCAGCCGGTAGCAAGCGACCTTAGAACAATAAGCGCGGCAATCAAAGTAATCACCGACATGGAAAGAATCGGAGACCAAGGAAGCGATATTGCAGAACTCATAAAGAAAACGCAAATTCCATTCGAAGCCTTCAACTCTCACATCGCGGCAATGGCGGACTGCATAATTCGCATGGTAACAGGCAGCGTGGAAAGCTTTATCAAACAGGATGTGAAACTTGCCAAGCAAATTGCAGACCTTGATGACCAGGCGGACGATCTTTTTATACAAATCAAAAACGATATTCTGGACATGATGTCTGGAAAAACAAAGCACGACCGCGCATTCGGCGAAAAAGCTCTCAATACATTGATGATTGCAAAATATCTTGAGCGCATAGGAGACCACGCCGTAAACATAACTGAATGCACACAGATGGCAGTAGGACCCAAGAACGCGCAGCAGGAATAAAAAGCAAAGCTGAACCATTTCAAGCCGCCAGAAAAATCCCCGGACAACCGGGGATTTTTTTATGAAAAAACAGTAAGCGAAAATTCACCAAAAGTTTATTTTAATCTAACAAAAATCAAACAGAAGAATTTTATTTTTTTGCCAACAAAGAAATAAATCTGCAAAAGCAAAAACATTGCAGATTTCATCAAGCAAATCTTTAAGATAGGAGTTATCTTATGAAAAAACTTTTGGCTGCATCCGTTGCAGGAATTCTTGTATGCGCATCAGTTTTCGCACAGAAAGTTTCGCTCACAAACACATTCGGGGCAAATGACGACAACACAGGAAACGGAGACTTTCTTGAGTTCAACAGAAAAGTAAAAGACAACGGAGATTTGGACGACGGATTTGAAAACGAAGAAGCCCACGTAGACAACAGGCTTCAGCTCGACTTTTCTTCTGAAAAACTTGACGGAAGAGTCCGCATGGAAACTTACGGACTTAAGCTCAACGGAAAAGAATCCACAACAAGACTCCGTGGCTTTGTTCGCTTTTCACCATTTGAACAGATTAAGCTTGCGCTCGGAAACGAATTCTTTACAAAAATTACAGCAGACGCAGCTTACCTTGGAGCGGCAGACGACACGCCAAAATGGGGACGCATGGCAGAAAACGGATTTGCAGTTGTAGCTCTTCCAGTTGAAGGATTTAAGATTTCCGGCGGAATAAGAGGAAACACAGAATACGACAACAACGACAAGTACCGCCTTGACTTCGGAGCGCAGTACGCAGCAAAAGACCTCGTAACTTTCGGAGCAACAGCAAAAAGCGTAACTAACGACGACCGCACATTCGGCTTGTTCGCTGGAATCAACAGCATCCAGAACATGATGCTCAACCTTGGCTTTGTATACAACGCAAACGACACAGACTTCATTCCAGAAGAAACAAAATACGCACTCACATTCTCAGCAGGATACGAAATGAAGGACGCAGGATTTTCAATTTACGCTGATGTTGTTTCAGGACTTTCAAGCAAGTACATTGACAAGGAATACAAAACAAGCGACTTGAAAAACGACAAAGGCGACAAGGGAATTCCGTTCCAGGCAAAGCTCCTTGCAAACTACGCACTTACAGAAGCCACAACACTTTCGCTTGCTGTAACAGAAGCCACAGTTATTGGATGGGACGATGCTTACACAACAACAGTTTACCCTTACGCAACATTTGCGCTTCCACAGAACATGGGAGATCTGGACATGGGCGTAAGAATGGAACTTACAAGCGACGGACTTACAAAGTTCTCAATTCCTTTCAGCTGGAAATGCAAGTTCATAAATAAGAAATAACAGATTCCCTTGTCAAGCAAGGGAATGACAAAACAACCTGTCCGCATGGCTTGCCTCCTTTGCCATGCGGATTTTTTTTCATTTTTTTTGCCGTTTAAGTTGTCATTTCAAATAAACTCATTATAATTATAGACATACAACAAAATTCTATTTTTTAAGGAAACAAAATGAAACTTAACGTTCACCCCCCCCCATTGGATTTTAGCCTGCATTCTGGCTCTTAGCCTTGCATTTACATTCCCTTCCTGTTCCGACG
Source organism: Treponema sp. UBA753 (assembly GCF_002297325.1). NCBI lineage: Bacteria > Pseudomonadati > Spirochaetota > Spirochaetia > Treponematales > Treponemataceae > Treponema > Treponema sp. UBA753. The sequence goes on from NZ_DBKJ01000036.1 coordinate 7,235, forward strand.
GCTCAAGCGGAAGTTCTGATGATGAACAGACAGCACTTCCAACCTACACCGTAACTCTTGACGCGAACGGCGGAAATCTTGGCGAATTGCAAAACATTACCGAAGTTGCCGGAACGGAAATCACGCTTCCTGCCGGAACTGCGTTTACACAAGACGGATTTGACTACATTTTTGCAGGCTGGAACACAAAACCGAATGCGACCGGCAAAAACTACGCGGCTGGCGAAAAAATCACGCTGACCTCAAACATCACCCTCTACTCAAAGTGGGGGCTTACGGCTGAGGATGCGCTCAAAAAAATCCAAAGCATTACAGAAAGCGGCGTGCATACGGTAAGCATTGTGGGAAACGTCGCGGACTGCATCGCAAAGACCGACAGAGATACTCTTTCTCAAATGCAGGAGGCGCTCTGGGCGTTGCAGCAAAGTTATCCGGATGCAAGAATCATACTTGACCTGAGCGGAACTGATGACCTTACGGCGGTTCCTGCTGATGCGTTCAATGGCAGGTCTAAGTTTAACTGTGAAAATCTTTCGGGCATCATTCTTCCTCAAAGCGTCAAAAGTATTGGAAGCTATGCATTTAACATGTGTATAAATCTTGTAGATGTGGTTCTGCCAAAAACTCTTGATTCTGTTGGAAATTATGCTTTTCTTTGCTGTTATAGCCTGACGGAAATTGTCATTCCAGAAGGTGTTTCGGAGCTTGGTATCATTTTTGATTTCTGTACAAGCCTGAAGAATGTGTCGCTTCCTTCATCATTGAGAAAACTCACTAGTACATTTTATAACTGTAGTTCACTAGAAAAAATCGTAATTCCCGAGGGAGTGGAAACTCTAGGATATTCTGTATTTTACAATTGCAGTTCGCTTGTAGATATAACGCTTCCTTCCACATTGAAAGAATTTGAAGAGCAGCCTATTTTTGGCGAATCTCTGGCTTTTTTTTCTTGCAAAAGCCTTAAAAACATCGTGATTCCGGACGGTGTAACTAAACTGTCAACAGCACTTTTCTATGAATGCTCCTCGCTGGAAAGCATAACAATTCCCGCCAGCGTTACAGAAATAAGCAGAGGCGCATTCGGCTTATGTACAAACCTCAAGACAGTAAACTACAAAGGCACAAAATCCGACTGGGAAGCAATTAGCATAGATACCAGAAATTCAAGCGATGAAGAAAACGCAAACATCGCGCTGTCCAGAGCAACCATAATCTGCACCGACGGCAGAATAGAGCCAACAACAGGCGAGTAGACTTGTCATTGTCGTGCTTGACCTTTGCCATTGTCGGACTTGATCCGACAATCTCGTGTGGATAGATTGCCCGGTCAAGCCGGACAATGACACGGAGTTTGTGTCAAAGCAAGGGAATGACATTGGTAATACACCGGGGAATGGCAGTGTGTTTTGTCATCCTCCGGCTCGACCGGAGAATCTCAGGTGTGGAGATTCTTGATCTAGTTTGCTACGCCAACATCGCAGCATCAAGTGCGGGAATGACATTGAAATCAAGCCGGGGAATGACAAAATGAAGTGCCATTGCCAAAGTAGAGATTGCCGTGTCGTAGCACGGCAATGACATTGAAATCACGTCGTGGATTTTTTTGTTTTCGGGACTGCGCTGTTCAGTTTTTTTATCTGGCGTTCCACATTCTGCGCAAAGTTTCCGTAGGCGGCATTGTCCGCAATCGACATGGCAGAAAGATACGGAACAAGTTTTTCGTTTATTGTGCGCACAAGCCTACCCTTTATGGAATACGCGCTTTCGTTTTTTAACGCCCTGCTGCGCACAAACTCATCGTTCGCCTTGTAAAAGTCATCCTCGGCATTCCGCAAAGCCTGAATCAGTTCCGCCACGCCTTCCAAAGCCGCAGCGTCATTTTTTTCCTGCTCCCTTGAAAAATCCTCCAGCATGCTTTCAATAAGCGAAGACTTTGACGAATAGTTTTCCGAAGTGATTTTAAGACCGTACTTTTTAAACACAGCAAGAAGATGTTTTGCGCACTCTCTTTTTTCCGCAGAAGGAAACACCGCGTATCCTTTTAAAAGCGCATTCAACTTCCTGATTTCCTCATTGCGCGCCTTGTCTTTTTCCGAAAGAGAACTTTTCACCGTGTCCTGCATAATCGCCGTAGTAATTTCCGCGGAAAGCCTTTCAATCTCGCTGAACGTTTCCGCAAGAAATTTGTCCTCAATTCCAAAATCCTTGTAAAGCCGCACAAAATAGTCCGAAAGCCCGTCCGCCGCCGTTACATGAATTGAATTTCTAAGCTTATTCATCGCTCCTCCAGTCAAAATCACCATGATTTTTACAGAAAACAAATATTTTTTAACAAAATCAAAATGATTATGTGTAAAAATAAATATTTTTAAAAAAAATCAAAATAATTTTATTAAACATAACATATTTTTTAAAATAATCATAATGATTTTTGAAGAAAATAAATATTTTTAATAAAAATCACTGTGATTTTACAAGAAAACAAATAATTTTACAAAAAATCACCGTGATTGTAGTAAATAATAAATGTTTTTAATAAAAATCATAATAATTATGTTAGGGAAATATTACTCTCCACCTTAAATTTTCATGTTATTGTCTAAGTTTTTATAAACAATCAATTTATCACATCATTTGCACTTGATTTTGCATTAAAACAGACATATATTTGTAGCAACAGGAGGCGCAATATGACAAATCTTACAATAAGGCTTAACCAGAACGACAAAAATGAATTTGCCACAATCTGCGACAAGATCGGCCTTTCGGTTTCCGCGGCATTCAACGTTTTTGTTAAAGCGGTGATTCACGAGCAGCGCATTCCGTTCGAGCTTTCCGCACGAGACGACAGCTTTTACTGCCCGGCGAACATCCGCCACCTTGAGCAGCTCAAGAAACTTGACGACGAAGGCAAGCTTCATTTTTCAGAACATTCGATTGAGGAAATTGACATGATGGCTGAATGAAGAAAGAATTCTATGACTTGGCTTGGGAGCAGATTGAATACTGGCAGAATCAGGACAAAAAGACGCTGAAAAAAATCTCAAGGCTTCTTGCCGACATCGAACGCAACGGAAACACAGGGCTTGGTCATCCTGAGCCGCTGAAGGGAAATCTTTCAGGCTGGTGGAGCCGCGAAATTGACGAGAAAAACCGCCTTGTCTACAAAATCGATGGAGACAGCATAAAAATCTATCAGTGCAAGAATCATTACAACGATAAATAGCCCCCGCACTTCAAACTGATTTTTAACACAATCAACACAAAGACAAAACACTCGGCGCAAATAATGCCTGCATGAACTTTGATGAAATATTGTCTAGCAAAAATCTTTACACTGTTTTTCAGCCGATTGTCTCGCTGGAAACTGGAGACGTATTTGCTTACGAGGCTCTCACTAGAATTGACGAGTCGGTTTACATCGGAAGCATAAAAAATCTGTTCAAAATTTCCGAGGACGCAAGCCTTTCATGGCAGCTTGAAAAAAAGTGCATAAAGTCCGCGCTCAAGACTGCAAGAGCTTTGGGGCTCAAGCGCAAGCTGTTCCTGAACATAAATCCAAACGTTCTCATGGAAGAAGAGTTTCAGGAAAACTACATCAAAAGCAAGCTTGAAAAAAACGGAATAGAGCCGTCAAGCATTGTGTTTGAAATAACAGGCCAAAAGCTCACAGGCTCGGAACAAAAGCTTTGCGATGCCGTTTCGCATTTTAAAAGAGAAAAGCTCAAGCTCGCAATTGACGACATCGGAGAATCCCACGCCGCGCTAAACAGAATCTGCACACTGAATCCGGACTTTATAAAAATCAGCATAGATTTGGTTCAGTCAGTTCACAAAGACAAAGTAAAAAAGGAAATCGTAAGAAGCCTGAGCGCGTTCTGCAAAAACTCTGGAATAAAGCTGATTGCCGTTGGAGTTGAAACAGAAGAAAACCTTGCTGCAATTATGGAGCTTGGCATTCCTTACGCCCAGGGATTTTTTACAGGAAAGCCGGAACGCGTTTTTACCAAGACAAGCAAAGAAGCGTTTGTAAGAATAATTTCGTACCAAAACAAAAAAAGCGCAAAGTTCGTTGAAGAAAAAAAGAGCAGCGCAAAGAAAAAGCCACAGGGAATTGTCCCCACAGAAGGAATAAAGCAAGACAGCCGCCCGATTTCTCAAATCACAAGAAAAGGCATGACGATTCCAGAAACAATGGCAGTTGCGGACGTTCTTGCCCTCTTTGATGCGAACCCTGAAATTTCAATCTTTACAGTTGTGGACACAGCAAGCAAGGTCATAGGAATTATTCCGCGCATTACGCTGTTTAAGGTTTTAGGCACTCAGTACGGATTCAGCATTTATTCCAAAAAGCCCATTTCGCGCCTAATGGTTACGGACTATCTTGCGGTTGAGTTTTTTGAGCCGGTGGAAGTTGTTGCATCCAAGGCAGCTTCCCGTGCAGAAGAGCATCTTTACGATCCGATTGTCGTTGAGCAGAACGGAATTTATTTTGGCGTTGTAATATTCAAGGACCTGCTTGAAATCATCGTTAATGTTGAAGTTCTTGAACGCACGCAGGAGCTTAACAAGACAACAAGAAAGCTTTTGGAGCAGGAAGCAATGCAGCTGCGCGACTTAAAGCTTGCCGAGATTGTTCAGAAAAGCATTTACCCTAGCCGCGCGCCAAAAACTTCCAAGTGGGACTGCGCATATATTTTTAAACCCATGGCTTCTGTTTCTGGCGATGTCTATGACTTTTACTATGATGAAAAAGGCAGCTTGAACGGTGCTGTGCTGTTCGATGTTTCCGGGCATGGAGTTGCTTCCGGGCTTGTGGGAATTCTTTCCAAATATCTTGCAAAGGACACTTTCCGCGAAAATAAAAACGAGGAGCTTAGCGAGCTTGCAAGAACGTTCAACAAAAAACTCATAAAGGAAAAGGCGAATGTTGAAAACTATCTTACAGGAATTCTTCTGCGCATAAAGGACAATAAAATTGAATACGTGAATGCCGGGCACACTGACTTGCTTTGTCTGGACAATAAAAGAAAAGTTTCAATTGCAGGCGGTACGGACGGAAGTTTCAGAGGCTCGTTTCTTGGAATTGAAGGATTGCCAGACAACTTTGAAACCGTAGATATTCCGCTTGAAAAAGACTCGTGCTACATAATGTTCACGGACTGCCTTACAGAAAGCCGAAACCTTGCAGGAGATGAGCTTGGCATTGAGCTTCTTCAAAAGATTCTTGCAAGAGCTCCTCAAGGAACAAGCGCAAAACAGCTTTTGGAATATTTAATCGATGTGTTCGAGGCGTTTACAGAAGCCGTTCCTTTGCGCGACGACCTTACAGTTATTATTCTTAAGTATCTTGGCGAATGAAAAAATAAAAGGCGTGTTAAAATTTAACAGAGTTTTAACATTCCAAATATTGAAAACCTGTGCGTTTGTTCTATAATGAAATTACTATGAAAATACTTATTGTAGATGACGAAGAGCCAATCCGCGAGCTTATTAAATACAATGTTGAAAAACAAAAGTACGAAACATTCACGGCGGAAAACGGACAGCAGGCACTGGAACTTTGCCGCAACAAAAATCCAGATCTCATAATTCTTGATCTTATGCTTCCAGACATGAGCGGGCTAGACATCTGCCGCATTATCAGAAATGACAGTTCCATAAAGGACATTCCAATCATCATGGTTACAGCAAAGACAGAAGATTCCGACATTGTAACCGGGCTTGAGCTTGGAGCGGACGACTATGTAACAAAGCCGTTCAGCCCGAAAGTTCTGCTTGCAAGAATCCAAAGTGTTCTGCGCAGAAAGGGAAATTCAATCCGCTCAAATTCAGACGAGGATATAAAAATCCGTTCGCTTGTAATTTCACCGCTCAAGCACAAAGTTACGCAGGACGGAAAAGAAGTGGAACTTAGCGCAACGGAATTTTCTATTCTTGAATTTCTTGCGCGCCACAAAGGGCAGGTTTTTAGCCGCCAGCAGATTATCAACGCTGTAAAAGGCTCAAGCTATCCTGTAACAGACCGCTCAATTGATGTTCAGATTCTAGGCATAAGAAAAAAAATCGGAGACAGTCCGGAAAGCTTAAATCCGTTCATTGAAACTTTGCGCGGCGTTGGCTACAGAATTTGCGAGGAATAATATATGCACAGGACTTTAAAAATCCACACGTTGCTTTTTGTCTTTAACGGAATTTTGCTTGCATCAGGATTCACGGTTTTGCTTTTTGTGTGCCTATGGGCGTTAGAAAGCACCGCTGTTGATCAAACAGAAGCAAATCTAAAGTCGTTCGCGCATTCACTTGCAAAAATTATTCCTCAAGATGAAAAAAACGCGGACACTTTTATAAAGGAACTTACGCATTCCGACAACTCTTTCAGGATTACGCTTATAAATCAAGACGGAACAGTTGCAGCGGATTCAGTTTCTAATCCAAGCGAAATGGAAAACCACAGCTACAGAAAAGAAGTGCGACTTGCTCTGTCAGGAAAAGAAGCAAGTTCAATTCACACAAGCTCTACAAACGGAAAAAGATTCATGTACTATGCGATTCCGCTTTCTGCAAACGAAGTTTTTTCCGCGCTTAGAATTTCCATGCCAGTTGAAGAAACTGTATTCTTTTCATCTTCCACAAAAAATACTTTTGTAATTTCAACAATTCTGATTTTTGCGCTTGTGCTGCTTGTTTCATTTTATATTTCAAGTAAAACTGTGCGCCCGATTTTTCTGATGAAAAAGGCAACGGAAGAATACGCAAAAGGCAACTTTGATTTTTACCTGAACATTTCTTCTCCTCAGGAAATGGCGGAACTTGCCCAGTCGTTCAATTCAATGAAAGACAGAATAACGCAGAACATTCAGAGTTTAAAGAAAGTTGAGCAAATCCGAAAAGATTTTGTTGCGAACGTAAGCCACGAACTAAAAACGCCGGTAACTTCAATAAAAGGATTCACGGAAACTTTGCTTGACGACGGAATAAACGAGCCTGAAACCGCAAAGCATTTTCTTGGAATTATAAATACGCAGTGCGAGCGTCTCATAAATATAATAGAAGACTTACTAACATTAAGCCGTCTTGAAACAGACAACGGAGTTCTTGAAACTGTAAAAACAAATCTTGTGCAGATTGCAAAAAAAGCCTGCTCAAATCTTGAAAGCGCGGCAAGTGAAAAACAAATCAAAATAAATTTCAGCTCAAACAAAAAAGAAATTTTTATAAAAGGAAACCCAGGACTTCTTGAGCAGGTAATAACAAATTTAATTGACAACTCGGTAAAATACTGCCCGGACAAAAGCATTGTTTCCTGTTCTATTTCTGAAAATTCCGGCAAGACAAAAATAATCGTGGAAGACAACGGAAACGGAATTCCAGATGAATACAAGGATAGAATTTTTGAAAGGTTCTACAGAGTTGACAAAGGCAGAAGCCGCGAGCATGGAGGAACTGGACTTGGACTTTCAATTGCAAGGCACATTGTAAATATTCACGGCGGAACTATAAAAGAAACAGGACGGCCGGACAAAAAGAAAGGCGCGCATTTTGAAATAGAGCTTCCGCTTTAAAATTTTTCAGCCAACTGCGGTTAATTCTGCATAAAATATTTTTTTTAGCTAATTATATATTGTATGCAGAATTATATTTTAGATTATTCCAAATCCGGCAAACAGCCAAACATAAGAGAACTCACGCTTTTAAATGGAATTTCCTATCCTGATGACGAAGAGCTTATAATGCTCATTTTGGGAAAAGGCACAAAAAACAATCCAATTGAAAGCCTTGCTGAAAAAGTTACAAAGACAATAAATTCCAGCAACGAAGAAGAACTTATTCCAAATCTAAAAAAAATAGACGGAATGGGAGAAAGCCGCGCGCTCATAATTGCCGCCGCACTGGAACTTGGAAGAAGAAGACGCGGAATTTTGCGTTCAGCCATAAATACGCCAAAAGACGTGATTCCATTTTTGCAGCACTACACGCTCATGCCGACCGAGCATTTTATTACAGTTACAGTAAACGGAGCAAAGGAAATTTTAAGCACAAGAGTTGTTTCAGTTGGAACAATAAACAAGGCTCTTATTCATCCGCGGGAAGTTTTTGCAAATGCAGTTTCTGAATACGCATCTGGAATTATCTGCTGCCACAATCATCCGTGCGGACAATGCTATCCTAGCAACGCAGATATTGATTCCACAAAGATTCTTCAGAAAGCGGCGAAAATTTTGGGCATTGCATTTATGGATCACATAATAATAACAAAAGAAGACTATTTTAGCTTTTTGGAGCACGGAATGCTATGAAAGTTGAATTTTGCAATGAAAGTTATTATATTTTTCAACATGAAACTCTACTCAAAAAAACAGCTTGTAACTTATTCAATTTCAACAGGAATTCTTGCAGCAGCCGCAGTTTCCGTATTCTTTATTTTTTTCAAAAATGATTCTTCAAAAAAATCCGGCAACGAAATTTCAGCAATAGAAAAAACTCAGTCAGAATCAAAGGAAGAAATTCAGCAGACATTTGAAGCGCTTTCTGTTGCAACGGAAAACGCTTCATACACACAGGACGAATTTCAAAATATTTCAGTGTACGAAAAATGCAACGAGGCAGTTGTAAACATCACTACAAAAGTAATGGGCTACAACTGGTTTTACGAGCCGATAGTAACGGAAAGCGGTTCAGGTTCTGGCTCAATTATCGATAAACGTGGATACGTTGTAACAAATGTCCATGTAATAGAAAAAGCTTCTGTAATCAATATTTCGCTTGCGGACGGAACAACTTACGAAGGAACTGTTGTAGGTCAGGACATAGAAAGCGACATTGCTGTTTTAAAATTCGAGCCGGCAAAAGGTGCTGACTTAAAAACAATTTCGTTCGGAAATTCTGAAAGCCTTAAAGTCGGACAAAAAGTCATTGCAATCGGAAATCCGTTTGCACTTGAACGCACAATGACAACCGGAATTATTTCAGGGCTTGGTCGTCCAATCCAAAAAAGCGCAAACGTAATAATCCGAAACATGATTCAAACTGATGCCGCAATCAATCCGGGAAATTCAGGCGGACCTCTTTTAGATAGCCAGGGACGCATGATTGGAATAAACACAATGATTTACTCTTCCAGCGGTTCTTCTGCCGGAGTCGGATTTGCAATTCCAGCAAGCACAGCCCGGCGAGTTGTAAGCGACCTTTTAAAATACGGAAAAGTCAACCGCGGGACAATGAAACTTTCACTCGTCCAAAATACAGCTAGAATTGCAAATTTCGCAGGATATGAAATTTCTTCCGGCATGATTGTAAGCAGCGTAAAAAAAGGAAGCAAGGCGGATCAAGCGGGAATCAGAGGCGGAACACAGGCAGTACAGTATGGAACTTTTAATCCGCAGACAATTTATCTTGGCGGCGACATCATAACAGAAATCAACGGAATAAAAATTTCAAAGCTTGCGGACTACTACAGCGCAATTGAAGACAAAGTTCCGGGAGACATTGTAACCGTAACAGTTTACCGCAACAAAAAATTTGAAAAGCTAAAAGTAGAACTTGAATCATCTACAAATTCACCTAATGCAAGCATATAAAAATAAGCTTTAGTTTTTCATCATGGCAAGTGAATTGTAAAACTGAATAAAAAATACCGGAACGGAAGCGAAAAAGCATAATTGGCGTAATTTGCTGTTTTTTTTGCCGTATGGCATAAAAGGAAATAACAAAGAGTTTCGAGTAGAAAATCTTTGTTATTTCTTCCAACAAAAAAAAATTGCAACCCTAGCCAATTATGATTTTCCGCTGAAAGTGCAGGTATTTTTTATTGTTCTTCTATAGTATATTCTGCCACACATAAACAATAGATTTTTTTTTATACTTTATCTAAAATAAACACATGAGAAAATTTCATGTTGTTTCTCCATTTGAGCCTTCTGGAGATCAGCCAAACGCAATAAAAAAACTTTCAGAAGGATTTTTCCGCGGAGATAAATATCAGACTTTAAAAGGCGTTACAGGAAGCGGAAAAACTTTCACAATGGCAAAAATAATTGAAGCAGTTCAGCGTCCAACTTTAATTATCAGCCACAACAAAACTCTTTCCGCCCAGCTTTACAGAGAATTCAAAACATTTTTTCCAGACAATGCCGTAGAATATTTTGTAAGCTACTACGATTATTACCAGCCGGAAGCCTATGTTCCTGCGCGCGATTTATATATAGAAAAAGACGCTTCCATAAACAAAGAAATCGACAAGCTTCGTCTCGCCGCAACTTACGCATTGATGGAACGCCGCGATGTAATTATCGTTGCAACCGTCAGCTGCATTTACGGACTTGGAATGCCAGACCTTTACAAGGAAATGCGGATTCATGTTGAAAAAGGAAATGAGCTTGACACGCACGAAATCGCATCAAAGCTTATTTCAATTCAGTATGAACGAAACGATATGATTCTTGAGCGCGGAAAATTCAGAATCAAAGGCGACACAATTGAAGTTTTTCCGCCTTACATGGAAACAGACGAGGCTTACAAAATTGAACTCGACTTTGACCAGATTTCACGCATAAAAAGATTCAACGCAATTTCTGGAGAAACAATAGAGGAACTTGATGAGCTTCAGCTTTACCCTGCCAAGCACTTTGTTGTTCCGCGTGATCAGATGGCAAACGTTACAGAAAAAATTCAGGCTGAACTTGATTTACGGCTTGAAGAGCTTCGTTCCGCCGGAAAAATTCTTGAAGCCGAGCGTTTAAAAACACGTACAACTTACGACCTTGAAATGATGAAAGAAATGGGCTATTGCTCTGGAATCGAAAATTATTCAGGGCCGATTTCCGGACGCAAAAGAGGAGATCCGCCAGCAACTTTGCTTCATTATTTTCCTGATGATTTTCTTTGCATGATTGACGAGGCTCACGTTTCTGTTCCGCAGATTGGGGCAATGTATGAAGGAGATCGAGCGCGCAAACAAAATTTAATTGACTTTGGATTCAGACTTCCAAGCGCACTGGACAACCGCCCTCTTAAAATCGATGAGTTCACAAAAAAAATGAACCAAGTGATTTTTGTGACTGCAACTCCACGCCCGGAAGAAATCAAAAAGTCAACACAGGTCGTAGAGCAGCTTATCCGCCCAACAGGACTTCTTGATCCAAAAATTGAAGTGCGTCCAAGCGAAGGACAAATGCAGGACATCTTTAAAGAAGTCAGCGAACGTATAAAAAAAGGCGAACGTTCATTGATTCTTACTCTTACAAAAAAAATGGCGGAAGATTTGACAGATTATCTTTCCGAGCTGAATTTAAAAGTCAAATACATTCATTCTGAAATTGACACATTTGAACGCGTTGAAATTTTAAAAAGTCTGCGCACAGGAGAAACCGATGTTTTAATTGGCATCAACCTTTTGCGCGAAGGAATCGACTTGCCGGAAGTTTCGCTGATTGCAATTCTTGACGCAGATAAAATCGGATTTTTAAGAAGCACAACTTCGCTGATTCAGATTATAGGACGAGCCGCGCGAAATGCTGACGGAACAGTTTTAATGTATGCGGACAGAATGAGCGATGCAATGAAAGAAGCCATTGACGAAACCAAACGCCGACGTTCAATTCAGGAAGCTTACAACAAAGAACACGGAATTGTTCCAAAGACAATAAAAAAAGCAGTTGAAGATATTCTTGAGCATCAGAAAGAAGACGCAGAACAAGAGGCAAACATAAAACTTGAAGCGTTAAAAAAGAGCGCGAATCTTTTTGTTGCCAGCCAAAGGAAAAAACTTCTTGACTTGATGAAAAAAGAAATGTCAGAAGCAGCCGACCGCCTCGACTATGAGCAGGCAGCCGTTTTACGTGATCAGATTATAGAAATAGAAAAAACTTACGGAAAATAAACAGTTCTTTTTTGGGGGACTTATGAAAGCAAAAAAATTTTTTTTAGCGTATTTTGTTGCATTAGTTTTATTTTTGCCAAATTCTTTTTCACAGGCAAAACAAACGCAATCAAAAAACGGCAGGGCAATTTCTTTTGTTCCAAAGTTTGAGCTTAAAATAAATGAAAAAGGAATGCCGGGCGCAGTTTCGGGGAAAAGCGCATTGTGCGAAATCAACTCGGTTGTCTACGAACCGAAAGGTCCGCTTGAGCAAGACACGTTTTTTTATGCAACTGTAACTTACAAAGCGACTGGCGAAAATTATTTTACAGAGCAGACAAAAACTTCTCCTTTAAACAAGACAGAGGCGAAAATCATAAAAGGCGGCAAAAAAACTCTCGTTGTAAAATACACAAGAACGAAGACTCAAAAAGATGAAGAATCTAAGGCAGAAAAAAGAAACATAAAACAGGAAAGAGAAATTGAAAAAGCAAAAACGCTCGCAAGCGGCGATTCAGCGCAAGAGCAATGGAAAGGCGCGCCTGCAATCTTAAGGCAGACTCCGTTTGAATTTGAAGGCGGAAACGGCACTGTTGAAAATCCGTTCTTAATAAAAACTCCAGAGCAGCTAAACTCAATCAGATTCGGGCTTGATTTTCATTACAAGCTAATTTCGGACATCAACCTTTCAAAATGGGGCAACTGGATTCCAATCGGCGGAACTCCGTCTTACGGAGGCTCGCACGGCGGACAAACTTATCAGAAAGCGGATGAAGGCGGCGGAAGGTTCACAGGCTCGCTCGACGGAAACGGACACGTAATCTCAGGAATGACTATAATCGACCATAGAGACGACATCTTTATGGGAACAAATGAAGCAGAACGTTCCTATGCGCTTTTCGCAGAAATGATAGCCCCGAAAGATTTCAGGCAAAAACAAAACGGCTTTATAAAAAATCTCGGAATCGTAAACTACACAATCGATGTGAGCTACACAAATCTAAAATACAAATGCACGCTCAATGCGGCGGCGCTTTCAACATCGGCGGCAAGCAGAACTTTTGAAAACTGCTATTCTTCAGGCGGAAAAATCAAAATCCGCACAAGCCGGGAAGATGAAGAGGAAACTTTTGTGACAATTTACGCAGGAGGACTTGTCTCTTCTGCAATCCACACAAAAATCATAAACTGCTACAACACATCTCCAGCCATAATCACAACAAGCGACACAGACTATATAAACACACAAATCGGAAGCAAGCGGATGGTTGTGGCAGGCGGAATAACAGCGCAGACAGCGTACAGCGACTTTATCGGCTGCATGAACTCAGGCGAAATTTCAGTTCCTTACGCAAACTGGGGACTCGCCTCTCTTTCGGCTGGAATCGTGGCAAGAGTTACAATCGACGACGCGCCGGAAAACATTTACAGCGCGCCGCCGTCAGGAGCAACAAATATAACAAGCTGCTACAACATCGGAACAATCCGCGGAACTTACGTTGGCGGAATCATGGGCTACACAGGAACAGACTGCTACATAAGCGACTGCTACAATGCGGGAAATCTTGAAATCGACGAGCTGAATCCGAACAAAGAGCCTTCCCTGATAATAAAAGCCGACATCGAGCTTCCAATCTGCAAGATTTTTAACTACGGCAAAAAATACGTTCACGACAACGGAATAAAAGCTGTTTCAGGCGAAATGTGGACAGATTCTCCAACGCTCGGAAGAAAAATCCTAAAGGCAATTCCAGAAGACAAACTTGGAATCAAACCAAGCGTGCCTGAAGCTCCAGTTCAAGTCGGAGAATTTTCAGACGTGATGTCAAACGACATTTTCGCGCATTCCGTTCCCTGGGCAGTTGAAAAAGGAATCGCAAAGCCTTCGTCAAAAACAAAATTCTCCCCGAACGAGACTTGCACACGCGGACAAGTTCTCACTTACATTTACCGCTGGAACGGCTCGCCAAAATCCTCAATAAAAAATCCGTTCAAAGACGTAAAGCCAAGCGACAGTTTTTACAACGCTGCTCTCTGGGCTTACGAAAAAGGGCTTTTCAAAGGAAGCACGCTCAACGGAAACTCTCCTTGCACACGGGGAGACGCAATCGAATTCTTATGGAAATACACGAATTCCTATCCGATGAATCCGGCGGACAATTTTACCGACGTTCCGCGCACGTCAAAATATCATTCTGCCGTCTCCTGGGCTTACTGGATGAGAATTGCGACAGGAATCACACCGACAATGTTCGAGCCGGATTCAGCCTGCACAAAAGCGCAAATCGTAACGTTCATTTACAATCTTGAGCACTCGCACTTTATGGACTGGCTAAAAATGGCTTTGGAACAATCAGAACAATAAAAATGGAAAAAACGGTCACTTAGCCAATCAGAAAAGGCAAAAACGAAAAAATTAAATATGGAGAATAAAATGAAAAAAACAGCTTTCAGGATTTTTATCTTAACAGGCGCGATGATATTTACTTTGCAGAATTCTTTTGCGCAAAAGCGAAGCCCAGCTTATGTCTGGCCAGAAAACACAACAGGAGATTATCCTTACTACACTCAGGCGCAGGCGGATTTTTTGTGTTCCGACATAAACCAGACAACGCTTGTAATCACAGATGAAAAAATCAAAAAAACAGGAATAAATCCTGACAACAAAGAAAAAATAAGCCGTTATCTTAATGAAACAACAACTCCAGAAGAGCGCGCAAGAATAAAAACAATAATTCTCGATGTTGCAAATCCTGATGTAGAACCATTATTCGCATACGACTATAAAATGAACTGGGCGCATGTTTATCCGCGAAATTTAAAAAATCTGTGGCTTAGTCCAAAAGTCGATGTAAGAAAATTTCTCAAAGAAGTTATAGATGTAAAAATAAAATCAATGTTCGCATCAACAAACGCGCCTATGAATTCCTGGGACTGCACGCTTTTCGTTCCTGAAAATCAGCTTCCAAAAGGAATGAGAGGAATTTTTGAAAATCCTGATGACCCGCTTTCAAGATATCTTCTTCTTAGGTTCAAGACAAAAACTTATTCAGGAGATGTTTTTTCAGCCGTAAAACTTGGAGACAAGGCGACAAAACTGCATTGCAATAATCACGTTTATGATGAAAGGCTTGCCACAATTGATAAACTTTACAAAAAATCAACCTGCAAAAACATCAACAAATATTATTATTCCTGCGAATTCTGCGGAAAATGCGAATACAATCCGAATCATACATTTTCATACGAATTTTCTGAAGACAAGCCAGAACCAATTGAAGACGGAAGATTCTACGGACATCATTTTATCGACCACAAAATCACAAAAGAAAATTTCATCGGAATAAATTCAAGAGGAGAACGCGTCTATTGGAAATCCTGCTCACAATGCGGAAACAACGTAAAAGACTGCAACAGTTCTCCGAAAATTTTTAACAGGGCAACATTTGACTTTGCTCTTGGAACAGGCATGGACGGAACTTACGAGCAATACATGGAAATTATTACAAAGCAATGGAACACAGTTTATAAAGATGAAGCGCTGGAAAACGCTTCGCTTGAATTTGACGGGCCGAATTCCTTTGCAGTTCTTGATAAAGTTGCAAAGGCAAAAGTCAGCGGCAAGGCAGAAAACGACGTGAACTGGGCTTTTCAAAACGGCTTGGTTGTCGAAAAACTTTTTGGAAACGACTACACGGCAAAAATCACAAAGCTGCAGTGCGCATCTCTCGCGGTTAATCTCGCAGAAAAACTGACTGGAAAAGAAATCACGCCAGTTTCAAAGCTTGCTTTTCCAGACACAGAAAATATTTACGCAAGAAAAGCCGCAGCAGCTGGAATTGCAAAACCATCAGGAGCTTTTAATCCAAACGCAATTTTGAGCCGTCAGCAAATGGCGACATATTTTTACCGCGCGCTTCAATACGTAAAAAAGAATTCCCGCATCAAGTACACGCCCTACACTCCAAAGCTCGAAAAATATAGCGACAACGCGCAAATTGCAAAATGGGCAAGAGAAGCGATGGGCTTTATGGACACTCTCGGCTTGATTGAAAAACCTTCTAAAAAAACAATTTCGCCGGAAGCTCCTTGCACAATTGAAAACGCAATTGCTACAGCGAGCAAAAGTTTTTATGCGGATAAAATCGGATGGTATCAGGCACGAACAGTTGTGGAAGCAGACGCAAGATTCTATTCTTCAAACAGAACTGCCCAGCATTTTTTAGACAGTGCTCTTTCAGGCAATGACTGGGGCGGCTGGCTTAGATACGTTTACACGGGCGGAACACGCATCTGGGTTACAGGTCCAAGAGTCGGAAGCTCCAGAGATTACGCAAGGCATTATCCGACAAAAAATCCGTACAACGGCGAGACAATATATGTGATTGCAGAAGATTTCTTGCCGATAAAAGCGGATTAAAACTTTTGCTAAAAATGACTTTGGAATAATTAGGTTGAAAAATATTATGGAGGAAAAAATGAAAAAATCAATTTTCAAGACCGTTATCTTAATCAGCGCGCTTGTGCTTGCAGCAGCTCCAGTTTTCTCACAAGCGAAAAGAACACAAAGCAAGCAGACGCAACAGCAAAGACAACCGCAAACGCAGATAAAGAGAACTCCGTCCACAGCGCAGAAAAAGACGACATCAACACAATCGTACTGGGATGGCGCGCCGGCAGTTTTAAAGGAAACTCCGTTCAAATTTGAAGGCGGAACTGGCACGCTCAAAGATCCATATTTAATCAAAACAGCAGAGCAGCTCAACTCCGTCAGATTCGGACTTTCAAAGCACTACAAGCTGATTGCCGACATCGACCTTTCAAAATGGGGAAACTGGATTCCACTCGGAGGAACTCCAGCCTATGGCGGCTCTTGGATAAAAAAATATCCTCAAGCAGCAGATGCAGGATGCGGAGAATTCACAGGTTCTTTTGACGGAAACGGCCATGTAATTTCTGGAATGACGATAATCGACCACAATGACGACATCTTTATGGGAGAAGCCGAGGCAACACGCGCATACGCTCTTTTCGGAGCAATATTTCCAGAAAACAATTCATTCATTAGAAATCTCGGCGTTGTGAACTACACAATCGACATCAGCCACACAAAAATGAAATACAATTGCGACCTTCGGGTGGCGGCGATTTCAAACTATGCGGCAGGCTTAATCGTAGAAAACTGCTACACTTCCGGCGGAAAAATCAAAGTGCATACAGGACGTGCAGGCAACCAAACCAGCAGAGTATATGTAATGGCAGGTGGAATGTTCACAGAAATTGAAGACTCAAGAATCACAAACTGCTACAACTCATCTCCAATCATCATAACAACAAGTGACACAGACTACATGAACTATAATTACACAACCACAACAAGGCAGCTTGGAGAGCTTCGTTCTGCACGGGCTGGAGGAATTGCAATGCAGATGATGTACACACACATCACAGGCTGCATGAACGCAGGCGAAGTTACAGTTCCTTACGCAAACTTTGGATACGGAAATTCACTTGCAGGAGGGATTGTGGGAAAAGTTGTATGCCTTGGCCAGCAACTCATTCACGGCTTGTCTCCAGAAGTGGCAAGCACCATAACAAGCTGCTACAATATCGGAAAAATTACAGGAACTTATGCCACAGGAATTTTGGGATTCACAAGCACCGACTGCTACATAAGCGACTGCTACAATGTGGGCGAACTTATTCTTGACGAAGACAATCCGCAAAAAGACTATATTCCAACATTCAAAGATGACATAATAGTTCAAGAGTGCAATATCCTTGAATACGGAAAAAAATACGTTCACGACAACGGAATAAAAGTTGTTCATGGCAGCAGATGGATAGATTCTCCAACGCTCGGAAGAAAAATCCTTAAAGCAATTCCAGAAGACAAGCTCGGAATCAAGCCAAGCAAACCGGAAGAAGCAACACAAATCGCAGGATTTACAGATGTGAAGTCTAGCGATGATTTTGCGCGCTCTGTTCCTTGGGCAGTTGAAAAAGGAATCGCAAAGCCTTCATCAAAAACAACATTCTCGCCGAACGCCCCTTGCACAAGAGGACAAGTTGTTACGTACATTTACCGCTGGCAAGGTTCTCCAAAAGTTTCAGGCAAAAATCCATTCAAAGATGTAAAGCCAAGCGACACTTTCTATAACGCGGCACTTTGGGCTTACAAAAACGGATTTTTAGACGGAAACACATTCAACGGAAAATCTCCTTGCACAAGAGGAGACGCTCTTGAAATCTTGTGGAAATGTTCAGGCTCAATGGAGATGATTGCGATTGACAACTTTACTGATGTTCCGCGCTCGTCAAAATATCAGCAGCCGGTTTCCTGGGCATACTACGGCGCAATTGCAAAACCAATCACAAAAACAACGTTCGAGCCAGAAAGCGTCTGCACAAAAGGCCAGATTGTAACGTTCATTTATCAAGTTGAGCACACAGGATTAAAGGACTGGATGGATACGACACAGAAAAATGCGAATTCGAATTCAAGTCAAATCGATAATATACTTGAAAGCACACTCAAAGAAATGGGCTTGGAAAATCTTCTAAACGGAAATCAGTTCTAGCTGCAGGATTCAATATAATCATTGACACAAGTATGTTTTTTCTATATCATATTTGCACTGTTAGGAACAAATTTTTAGGTAGGTACGAGATATGTCAAGATCATGTGATGTCTGCGGAAAACATTCAATGCACGGTAACAGAGTAAGCAAATCATACAATCATACACGCCGTCAGTGGAAGCCAAATCTTTTGAAGATTAAGACAGAAATCGACGGAACAACAAGAACAATCAAAGTTTGCACTCAGTGTCTCCGCTCTGGATTCATTACAAAGAAAATCAATGTAACTCCTGCAAACGCAGGCGCAAACAAAGCTGAATAGTTTTAACCTAAAAAGCTAGAACTTGAAGAAGGCTGCCAAAATCTGGCAGTCTTTTTTTATTTAAATTTTATACAAACTTTAAAAGCAAATATTTTCTAATTTTACAGCCGAACCTCTTGACAAAACTCGGGGGGGGGTAAAATGACCTTGAGGTATTTATATGAAAATTAGAAACTTTATTTTTGGAATCGCATTGATTTCTGCGCTTTGCTTTACAAGCTGCTCTGACGGCTCAAGCAGTTCAGATTCAGATGACACAAGTTCAAGAGTTCTTGACCTTAGAATCAAGAAAAACGGCGTTGTGTACAATTCAAGCCGCTCAATTGAAAACGCAGCTGAAATAACACAAACAGATCACGTAAAAGCCACAGCAGTTTCAGGCGGAATCCAGTTTGAAATTACTCTTCCAGAATATACAACTTACCTTGAAATCACAAGGCTTGAAGACATCGAAGGCATGGAAGATTTTTGGACAACAAGATGTGAACCTGAACCGCAGAATATCTATAGCTATGCTGGAAAAAAATACACATTCGTTTATCCGCTTTGCGAGCCGGGCGAAAAATACAAGTTCAACATTGGAATGGAAACTACCGAAAACAGCATAACAAAAGCTCTTCCCGCAGAAATTATCATAATCACTGCCACAGACGGAATTGGTGACATAGACTATTCAAATTTAACAAGCCGCCACATAGACTTATCTTATGATGGAACAAAGCCAACTGTTAAAGTTTCAAATGTTATTCCACCGGAAGGAGACAATGTGGAAACAAGAATCAACTACCATGCAAAAAACTCCAGCACAGAAACCGACTGGAACAATGATGCAATTTGGTTTGGAAATTACTTTGGAAAAAAATCAGACACAGTATCTTCAACTAAACTTTATAACGCAAAAGACTACACTGATCCAGACGCTCCTGTTTATTATGAAGAAAATGAAGAAGCAACAAAAGAGTGTCAAGAACTTCTTGCAACAGGTTTTAGCCATTTCCTTGGAAGCACAAAAAAATCTTATCTTTTTGTGCAGTACGCATACACTTTTGAAGTTAATGAAATGGAAAATGCAGAACATTACGTCTGGAGAACCGCAATCTTAGAGTCAGACGCCATAAAAGTAAAGTAAACTTCCACTCCCTGACTGACTTTGCAAAACAAAATCAGCCAGGGAATTTTTTTTAGGTAGCCCAAATGTCGAGCTTTATAATTTAATGTCATTATCGGGCTTGACCCGATAATCTATTGAAAATTTCCAACAGATTCCTGACCGAGTTTACTGCGTAAACATCGCAGTGTCGTAGCACGGGAATGACACTTAAATTACTGTTCTTATCAAAACTCGACATTTGGGCTAAAA
>NZ_DBKJ01000133.1:0-3717 GCF_002297325.1 Treponema sp. UBA753
CCTTTTACAAACTCTTTTTTGAGGAAGTCAAGGTCAAGCTCTGGATAAAGAACGTGCTTTGAAAGAAGCTCCTGAACTTCTTTTTCTGCTTTTGCCTGAATAGATTCATCAAGCTCTATTTTTCCCTTTGCAGGCTTTCCGTCTTTTGTAAGTCCTGGCTTTGTTCCCTTTAGAACAAGGTCGATAATTTCCGCTACTTTCTTCATGTCGTTTTCATTCATTCCCAAAGTTGTAAGCCCCGGAGTTCCAATGCGGATTCCAGAAGTCCACCAGGCGCCGTTCTTGTCATAAGGAAGGGCATTTGCGTTTGCTGTAACACCGCATTTGAAAAGTGCCGCTTCCGCCTGTTTTCCTGTAAGGCCGTAAGTTGTAACGTCAACGAGCATAAGGTGGTTGTCTGTTCCGCCTGTCTGAAGCTTCATTCCTTTTTCAATGCAGGCAGCGGCAAGAGCCTGTGCGTTTTTTACAACATTCTGCGCGTAAGCCTGATATGCAGGAGTTTTTGCTTCTTTGAAAGCCACAGCCTTTGCCGCGACAATGTGATTTAGAGGTCCGCCTAGAACCATAGGGCAGCCTTTGTTCACGTAGTCTGTGAATTCCTTCTTGCAAAGAATGAGCGCGCCACGTGGTCCGCGTAAAGTCTTGTGTGTTGTAGTTGTAACAACGTCAGCCCATTTTACAGGATCATAGTCGCCTGTGAAAACTTTTCCTGCAACAAGACCTGCAAAGTGCGCCATGTCCACCATAAGAACTGCTCCGCATTTGTCTGCAATTTCACGGAATTTCTTAAAGTTGATTTTTCTTGGATACGCGCTGAATCCTGTAAGAAGAATAAGAGGCTTTACTTCCATCGCCTGCTTTTCTATTGCGTCATAGTCCAAAAGTCCTGTTTCCTTGTCAACTCCGTAAGGGTGGCTTTCAAACATACGGGCTGAAACATTCATCTTGTATCCGTGGGTAAGGTGTCCGCCGCATGAATAGTCAAGCCCCATAAGACGCTGGTTGCCGAATCTTTTGCGAAGAATGTCGAACTGCTCGGCATTAAGATCCCCAAGGGATTTTACGCCCATTTCCTCAAGAGTCGGAGTTTCAATTGTCTTTGAAAGAATTGCCCAGTAAGCAACAAGATTCGCATCGCATCCTGCATGGGGCTGAACATAAGCGTAGTCTGCTCCAAAAAGCTCGGCTGCTTCTTTTGCGGCAGTTTTTTCAACTGAATCGATGTTTTCGCATCCGCCGTAGTAACGGTGTTCCGGGAATCCTTCTGCATATTTGTCTGTTAAAAGGTTTCCCATTGCGGCCTGAACATTGAGCGAGCAGTAGTTTTCACTTGCCACAAGCTTTAAGTGCCGGCGCTGGGTTGCAAGCTCCTTTACAATGTCTTCTGCAATTTCCGGGGCTACATCAGAAACAAGCTGAAGATTCGCAACATAGGAAGTCATGGCAGGATTCAACTTTCCGCCGCATTCCTTTACATAGTTTTCAAGTGGAGTAGGCATTGGACTCACCTCGCTTTATAAAATTTGGTCTGTTTAACTTTTAGCATTCTAGTTGAATCTAGCTCTTTCCGCAAGTAAGCTGAATTTTTGAAACACAGGCAGGCTTTCTAGGCTTTAGCACAAGGCGCACCAGTCTGCACCGTTACGCTTTATATGCAATGAACAAGGTATGTATGGATTATAAAATTAAGCTGATTTTTATGTGGAATTAACTTAAAAACAAAACAAAATTAAGTTAAAATTAAAGTGAAATTAAGTTAAAATTAAAACAAAATAAACTTAAAAACAAAACGAAATCAACTTAAAATTAAAGTAAAATTAAGTTAAAAACAAAGCAGAATTAAGTTGATTTAAGAATGAAATTAAGTTGATTTTGCACTAGTATTAACTTAAAAATTGTCTGTTTTTAACTTTATTTTAAGGACGCTAAAGCATTAAGCGCGGTCTTCACAAGGCAGTAGATGGACTGTAGAAAGCTTGGTATTAGAACAGTGTTGCTGATAAAAAGAGCTGCCTTGCTAATTTTTAATTGTAAAAGACAGCTCTTTTTTTTAACTCGACATTCGACCTATAAAACTTTTGTTAAAACGCAAGCAGATTGTTTTTCTTGACACCATAAAATTTGTATGGTAGCTTTAAAAAATTATACGGGGGTGGTAAAAAATGAAAACCTTAAAAAAATGTTTTAGCGTGGCTGGCGACCGTAAAAGCAGGCTGTCTTTTGCGACTTTTGTTATCTGCGGAATTATACTGCTTGCTGTTCCCTTGCAGATTTCATGCTCTGACTCAGGAGACGACAGTGGAGATTCAATTGTTGAGGGGGGGCGGATACTGACATAAACAATTCCGATGGCTCTGTCAAAACTGCCTTGGAAGAGGGCGTTACGTATAAAAATGTTGACAAGCTTATGATTGCTGTTCCAGGAAAGGAATTTTCTATTCTTGCAACGGAAGTTACACAGGAGCTTTACGAGTCTGTAATGGGCAAGAATCCTAGCGGCTTCAAAGGAGAAAAAAATCTTCCTGTGGAAACTGTGAGCTGGTATGACGCAGTTTATTTTTGCAACAAATTAAGTAAGATTTGCGGTTTGACTCCAGTCTATGATGTTGATGGCGAAACTGATGTAGAAAAATGGAACTATGTTCCTAATAAAGGAAATAAAATAACAAAAACTGTAACTCAAGATGAAAATGCCAACGGCTACCGCCTGCCTACAGTAGAAGAATGGCAGTATGCGGCAAAAGGCAGTCAGGAATTCACGTACAGCGGCAGCGGCGAGCTGGACGAAGTGGGCTGGTATGTTGTCAACAGCGGAAACAAGACACACTCTGTAGCACAGAAAGATCCTAACGGCTACGTTCTTTACGACATGAGCGGCAATGTGGAGGAGTGGTGCTGGGGTTCCGACAGCAACGGCAAACGCTATTACTGCGGCGGCAGTTGGTACAACGACGCCTACTACTGCGCGGTGGGCAATCGGTGCGACTACAACGCCTATAGCACCTACGACTACCTGGGCTTCCGCATTGTCCGCTCTACAGGCAAGTAATAGCGAGCTGCGGCTGTGTAGTGCCGGTGCAGCGCAGGCGGTAAGCCGTAGCGGAACAGGTACGTAGCAGATGCAGCGAGCAGGTACTGTTGTAAAAAAAAATAGATTCCCGCAACGAGTGCGGGAATGACATATAACCCAGAGCAGGAATGACATACAAACAAGCACGGGAATGGCACATGGGTAAGCGCAGAGTGGAATCATAGAACTTGTTAGATATACCTTGAATGTCCCATCTTTATCTTTTCATTGCAAACATCAAAAAAAAATATTATAATTTCGCTTTATAAAAAAAAAGCACAAGTCTGTGTGTTGATAGAGGTTACGATGAAAGCTATTGAACTTGAAAAATCCTACAATCCAAAAGATTTTGAAGATAGAATTTATGCTGAATGGGTTCAGACAGGATGCTTTAAGCCTGCGTCCGACAAGGATTCTCCGGTGCATGAATGTTACTTGGGTAAGTCTAAAAAATCTTCTGTTTCAAAGTATACAGTCGTAATTCCTCCGCCAAACGTTACAGGCGTTCTTCACATGGGGCATGGACTTAACAATACGCTTCAGGATATTGTTGTGCGCTACCACAGAATGAAAGGAGATGACACTCTTTGGATTCCTGGAACCGACCATGCAGGAATTGCCACTCAGAATGTTGTTGAAAAGCAGCT
>NZ_DBKJ01000039.1:0-24654 GCF_002297325.1 Treponema sp. UBA753
GGGGGGGGTACAATAGAGACTGCTGAATTTTTTCAGCGTAATCTATTTTTTAAGGAGTGAACTTATGAGAAAGTTTGCTAAAATTTCAGCTGTATTGGCAGCTATGGTTCTTGCGCTTGCATTTGTAGGCTGCAAAGATGACGATGATGATGACGACGATCCAAGCGTTGTAACAACTTGGGCTATATCAGAGGATGGCTACAAAGCAGTACTGACTTTCTATGATAATGGTACTGTAAAACTCGAAGGTTCTGATGAAGAAGGAGATTTCTCTGAAACAGCAAAGTATTCTGGTGACACAACAAAAGATGGTGAAATTGTAATTACTTATGATGATGGCGAGACAGGAACCGCTGTTATAAAAACTGAGAGTGGTAAAACTTACCTTGAATGGGATTACGAAACATATTCTAAGCAGTAAGTAGTCTTTCATTTTTTAATTAAATTTTTTAGCTCCACAGGAATTCCTGCGGGGCTTTTTTTTTGCTAAAAGAAATGTTAAATTATTTTGTAAATACACACTTTTTATCAGCAAGGAATTTTTATGCAGGGATATATTCATCAGTTAGAATCTTTTGGTTCTGTGGACGGACCTGGCGTTCGTTTTATAATCTTTTTTTCAGGCTGCCCTTTAAGATGCAAATATTGTCACAACCCGGACACTTGGGACATGGCAAAAGGCAAGCTTTACACTGCGGACGAGCTTTTGAATGAAGCTTTGAGCTGCAAATCTTATTGGGGCGCAAAAGGCGGAATCACTGTTTCAGGCGGCGAGCCTTTGATGCAGCTTGATTTTTTGCTTGAGCTTTTCACGAAGGCAAAGGAGAAAGGCGTTAATACTTGCATTGACACTGCTGGCGGCCCTTTTACAAAAGAAGGCGAATGGTTTGAAAAATTCAAAAAGCTTATGGAAGTTACAGATATTCTTCTTATGGACATTAAGCACATTGATGAAGAAGAGCACATAAAACTTACCGGCCGCACTGGAAAAAATATAATTGAAATGTTTCGCTATCTTGACGAAATAAAAAAGCCAATCTGGATCCGCCATGTTCTTGTTCCGGGCATTACAGACAACGATGAATATCTTTTGCGCACACGGGATTTTATCCGCACACTTTCGAATGTTCAGCGTGTGGAAATTCTTCCTTACCACGGACTTGGCGCAATGAAATACAAGGACATGGGAATTGACTATGTTTTAAAGGACACAGAAAGTCCTTCCGCAGAGCGTGTGGCAAATGCAAAAAAAATTCTTGAATGCGAAAAATATGACGGCTGGAAAAAGTAATTTTATTGAAAATTCAGATTGACAAAATAATTGATTTTGTTTAAGTTAGTCCTTGTAAATAAAAGTTGTACTAAGCTAACAATATTTAGTCTTGGTTAACTTTTGTTTGAGGAGTATCTATGAAAATCAATTTTAAGGGTGCTGTTGCTTTTGCCGCAGCTGCTTTGCTTTCTGTTTCCGCATTTGCACAGAGTGTGGAATTCACAAACGAACTTTCTTCTGACGTTGCAACAATCAGAAAAGGAAAAGTTTACAATGGCGGTGAAGATGAAACAACAAAAGACTTCGCCGGACTTGAAGAAAATGTTGTTGCTACTTTCACTTCAGAAAAAGTAGACGCAGAACTTGATGTTACTTTTATTCTTGATGACTGGAATGACAAAAACTTTGGCTTTGCTTGGGACGATGTAAGCTGGTTCGTTGAGTACCGCCCTGTTGAAAAAATTGCTCTTGGTTTCCATGAAGATGTTTGGCTTGAAGGTTCTTACCTGCCGATTTATGATGACAATGTTGCTTTGGGAAATCTTGGTTCAGAAGGATTCACTGTTGCTGCAACACCAATTGAAGGACTTAAGATTGCTGTTACAGTTCCTTTTGGCGAAGGCGATGACGGCGTAAATTATTTTACTAGAAAAGACGAAGATGATGAAACTGTAAAGCTTAACATTGGATTCGGCGCAGAATATGCTTTTGAAGAAATGTTTACAGTTGGAGCGGCAGTTTCAAATGTTGCAGACAGCGACAACCGCGGCTTTGGTGTTTACGCAATGTTAAAGCCTCTTGCCGAACAGGATTTTGTAATCCGCGTAGGATATTCTTATAGCAAGGCAGAAGGTGAAATTACAGAAGACGATGAAGTTGTTGGAAAATATTATGAAAACAAAATCGATGACTTGAGCATTTCTGAAGATTTCGGTGTGTTTGGAAAGAGCCTTTTCAATGTTTCTGTTGAATATTCTCTTGACGCATTGAGTTTTTCTGCGGAAACACTTTTCAACACAGATGACAAAAGTTCAGACTACGATATGTACTTTGCGGCTTGTGTAGGCTACGAGCTTTCAGAATCTTTGAGCGCGGATGTTACAGGAAAATTCTTGTTTGACAATTCTTCAAACGGAGCAGAATCGGTAATCGGTGTAAATCCTAATGTTGCATATACTTTCGGAAACCACACATTCTCTGCTGGCTTGAACTACGAAACTTGCGACGGAGACTCATTTATTTCAATTCCGCTTTCTTGGGGCTATTCTTTCTAATTTAGCAGATTGCAATTAGGAAATTTTTAATGCTGCTTGCCCAGTGAAATTTTTGCTAGGCGGGCGGCATTTTTGTTTTGTTGAAAATTCGTTTTGCGCATGATAGAATCTTTTGAATGAACGAAAATGACGATGTTCTGATAGAAATTATTCCTTTTATTCAGGAGCTGATTCCAGGAATTCCTGCCTCTCTTGTTTTGTTTTTAGCAAAATCTGCTTTTTTAATTTTTATCTGCGCGTTGTTTGCTTTTATTGTTTTTGGTCTTGCCCTTCATTTTAAAAGAAGAATTTCAGCAAAAAGGTATTTAAAGAATCTTCCTGTTTCAAAGGACTTGGAAAAAATCGAGCCTGAGCTTAGGAAGAAACTTTTTAATCTTGTGAGGCAATGCGTTGTCCTTGGTTCTGTAATTGATTCTTATACAAACAGAAAATCAAATTCAAAAAAAGTCAGCATGATTGTATTCAGGCTTTTAAAAGATAAAGAGCCTTTGGAGCGGATTCTTTTTTACGCGGCGGCAATGGTTTACGATGCTGGTTATTTGGAATTCAAGCAGTCGCTTTTTCATTCGGAAGTTCTAAGCAGAAAGGAAGAAATTTTTTTGCGCACGCATGTTGCAAGAGGACTTTTTCAGCTTGATTTTGTTCCTTATGAATATAAAAGCGTATTTTGGGAAGCGGCGTTTTTTCACCACGAAAATCAAAATGGAACAGGATTTCCAGACGGCTTGAATGGAGAGGAAATTCCTTATGTGGCGCGTCTTATTCATTTGACGGAAGATTACGTTTTTCTTGTAAGGCAGGACGGATACAAAAAATCTTTGTCCAGAAAAAAAGCGTTGGACGAACTGAAGAAAGTTTCATTCAAATATGACCCGGAGCTTCTTTTGCTCCTTGAAAAAACTTTGCTTGCTCGGAAAAAATGAAAAGCAGATAAGTTGCTGTTTGCAAAAATTGCAATTTTTAAAAGCAACTTGTATAATCAAAATTATTATGGAAGATAAATTAAAAATAAAAAGCTCTTTACTTGAGCGTTTCTTAAAATATGTAAAAATTTGGAGCGAAAGCGATTCGCAAAAAGCAGATTCTGGAATTATGCCCAGCACTTCCGGCCAGAACGAAATGGCTTGTGTTTTGCGCTCTGAACTAAAATCGCTTGGACTTGAAAATGTTCAGACAACGGCGCATTGCTATACTTATGGAATTCTTCCTGCGAATGGCTCTTCGGAACCTTCAATTTGCCTTCTTGCGCACATAGATACTTCAGAAGAAGTTTCTGGAAAAAATGTGAATCCAAAAATTCACGAGAATTACTCAGGTGAAAAAATCGTTCTTTGCGGCACAGAGCTTGATCCGCAAAAAGATTCAGCTCTTTTTCTTGCTGCAAAAAATGGCGAGACAATTATAACTAGCGACGGAACAACATTGCTTGGCGCGGACGATAAAGCTGGCGTTGCGGAAATTGTTTCGTGTCTTGAATATCTTTTAAACCACCCGGAATTAAAGCATCCTGCAATCGAAGTTATTTTTTCTCCAGATGAAGAAACAGGACACGGCATGGATAAAGTTCCGCTTGAGCTTTTAAAATCAAAGTGCGCTTACACTGTGGACGGCGGACATATCGGCGAACTTGAAACAGAATGTTTTAATGCGTTTAGGAGCGACATTGTTTTCAAGGGAAACGCGACCCACACTGGAACAGCGCGCGGCACAATGGTAAATGCAATCAGCATGGCTTCCGCCTTTGTTGCAAATCTTCCTGCTGGTGAACGCCCGGAAACAACAGACGGCAGGCAAGGATTTTTTGCGCCAATTTCAATTGAAGGTTCTATAGAAGAATCAAAGGTTTCTCTTTTGCTTCGTGATTTTTCTTCGGTTGGAATGGAAAAAAGAAAATCTACAGTTGAGCTTCTTGCAAAAACTGTTTCTGAACTTTTTGGCGGAAAGGCTGAAGTTTTGCACACGCAGCAATATTTGAACATGAAAGAAAATTTGGACAAGAATCCAAAAGTCGCAGAGAGGCTTATTTCAGCATATAAGGCAAGTGGAATTGAGCCGATTTTTACGCCAATCCGCGGCGGCACTGACGGTTCTAGGCTTACAGAAATGGGAATTCCTTGCCCGAACATTTTTACAGGCGGACACAATTTTCATTCACGCAATGAATGGGCTAGCCTTGACCAAATGGTAAAAGCAGTTGAAGTTTTAGTTCATCTTTGTTGCTGCGACTGATTTTTTTAAGATAATATTTTTGCCCAAATTGAAATTCATTCAAAATCTGTTTATAATTGCGCTATGTATGAATATAAAATAGAAGGCGGCTTTCCGATAAAGGGAACTATAAAAGCAAGCGGAAACAAAAACGCAGCTCTCCCTTGCATTGCGGCTTCCTTGCTTACTTGTGAAAAAGTTATTTTACGAAATATTCCAGAAATTGAAGATACAGGCGTTATGCTTTTGATTTTGCAGTCGTTTGGCGCAAAAGTTGAAAAGCTTTCTGAAAATGCGTGGGAAATAAATGCTTCTGAAATATCGCGCAATGACATTCCTCCTGAGCTTAGCAAAAAAATCCGCGCATCAATTCTTTTTGCAGGTCCTTTGCTTGCCCGCACTGGAAAAGCTATAATGCCACCGCCTGGTGGAGACGTTATTGGCCGCCGCCGTCTTGATACTCATTTTCTTGCGCTTGAAGAACTTGGCGCGCGTGTTTCAATAGACAGAAAATTTGAGTTTACCGCAAATAAACTTGTTGGTTCTGATATTTTTCTTGACGAAACTTCTGTTACTGCTACAGAAAATGCAGTTATGGCGGCTGTTCTTGCGGAAGGTTCAACAGAAATTACAAATGCGGCTAGCGAGCCTCACGTTCAGGATTTGTGCAATATGCTGAATGCGATGGGCGCAAAAATTTCAGGAGTCGGTTCAAATATTTTAAAGATTGAAGGAGTTAAAAAACTCAAGGGCTGCGATTTTTCAATTGGTCCGGATTTTATGGAAATAGGCTCGTTTATTGGACTTGCCGCCGCTACTCATGGCTCTATCAAAATTGAAGGTGTCCGTATAAATGATTTACGCCCGCTGCGGATTTCTTTTAACAAACTTGGAATCCGCTGGGATATTGAAGATGACGTTCTTACAGTTTCCGCAGATCAGGAAATGAAAGTGAACACGGATTTAGGCGGAATGATTCCAAAAATTGATGACAGTCCTTGGCCTGGATTTCCGCCGGATTTGACTTCGATTATGACAGTTGTTGCCACTCAAGTTGAAGGAACTGTTTTGATTTTTGAGAAAATGTTTGAAAGCCGAATGTTCTTCGTAGACAAGCTTATAAGCATGGGCGCGCGCATTACACTTTGCGATCCTCACCGTGCTGTTGTCGCAGGTCCAAGTTCTCTTCATGGCGAGCATCTTGTTTCTCCTGATGTCCGTGCTGGAATGGCTATGGTTATTGCGGCTCTTTGTGCTCGTGGAGAAAGCCGGATTAGCAATGTGTATCAGATTGAGCGCGGCTACGAAAATCTTGTGGAACGCTTAAAATCCCTTGGCGCTCATATAGAAAAAATAGACATAGCTTGACATCTTGTTGAAATATAAATAAAAAAAGAATAATCTATGATGTTAATAGTATAGAATTTCGAGGAATTGAAAATGGCAGTTGATGAAAAATTACAGACAATACGCCACAGTTGTGCGCACGTAATGGCAGAAGCAGTTTTAAATCTTTTTCCGGGAACAAAAATTGCAATCGGTCCTGCAATAGAAAATGGCTTTTATTACGATTTTGATTTTCCAGAAGGACACAAAGTCTGCGCGGAAGATTTTGCTTCAATAGAAAAAGAAATGCGCAAAATTATTTCAGGCAACCACGATTTTGTCCGCAAAGAAGTTTCAAAGGCAGAAGCTCTCGAGCTTTTTAAAGATCAGCCTTACAAAGAAGAACTTATAAAGGAACTTCCAGAAGGCGAAGTTATAACAACTTATGAGCAGGACGGATACCTTGACTTGTGCCGCGGTCCTCATGTTGCGAATACAAAGGAAATAAATCAGCAGTCATTTAAACTTATGAGCATTGCCGGAGCTTATTGGAGGGGAGACGTAAAACGTCCGATGCTTACACGCATTTACGCAGTTTGCTTTTACAAGCCGAATGATTTAAAAGATTATCTTACGATGCTTGAAGAGGCAGATAAACGTGATCACCGCAAACTTGGCGTGCAGCTTGATTTGTTCCATCTTGATCCGGAAGATCCAGGTCAGATTTTCTGGCATCCGAATGGCTGGACAATGTACGTAACTTTGCAAGACTATATGCGCGAAAAAATCCGCAAAGACGGTTATATGGAAGTAAATACGCCGGCTATAATGCCTCGCACTTTGTGGGAACGTTCCGGACACTGGGGACACTACCAGAAAAATATGTTCGTTACTGAAAGTGAAAAGCGTATGTTTGCAATCAAGCCCATGAACTGTCCTGGCGCACTTGAAATTTTCAATTCAAGAGTCCGCTCTTATAAAGATTTGCCAATGCGCCTTGCAGAATTCGGACATTGTGTTCGAAATGAACCGAGCGGAACTTTGCATGGAATTATGCGTGTACGCGGATTTGTTCAGGATGATGCGCATATTATCTGCACAGAAGAGCAGATTGAAAGTGAAGTTTCTAAATTCTGCCGTTTGCTTCTTGATGTTTACAAAGACTTTGGATTTGACAAAAATCTTCTTGTAAAGCTTTCTACAATGCCAGAAGATCATGTTGGCGACTTGGAAACTTGGCAGCACGCAGAAAAAGCTTTGGCAGCGGCTTGCAAATCAGCGGGAATGGAATACGAAATTCAGCCGGGCGAAGGCGCATTCTATGGACCTAAGCTTGAGTTTACGCTTATAGATGCTCTTGGCCGTCAGTGGCAATGCGGAACAATTCAGCTTGACTATCAGCTTCCTAGCGCAGAACGTCTTAACGCTGAATATATTGGCGCGGACAATCAAAAGCATCATCCTGTAATGCTCCATCGCGCAGTTCTTGGTTCTCTTGAACGTTTCCTTGGAATTTTGATTGAAAATTATGCTGGCGTTTTCCCGGCTTGGCTTTCGTTTGAGCAGGTGGCGGTTGTTCCTGTTGCTTTTGAATTCAATTCTTATGCTGAAAAAGTTGCTGATGAACTTAAGTCGCTTGGTATTCGTGCAAATGCTTATACAGATGACAGCAACATGAAAAATAAAATCAAGAATATTTCAACTGAGCACAGAACTCCGTATATTCTTGTTGTTGGAGAAAAAGAGCAGGGAGAAAATTCCGTTACTTGCCGTTTTAGATTTTCATCCAAGATTCCGCAGAAGACATTTGCTCTCAAGGAATTTGAAGACTATGTTTTGGACAAAATTAGAACTCATTACAATGGAATTTAGAAATCTATAGATAAAACTTTTTCTTCAGATAAAGTCAGAAAATCCGTAAGTGGAATAGAAAATTGTTTTGTTTTTCCAGCAGGCGAAACAAGCGAAAGTTCCACTGCGGATTTTTTTAGTTCCTGCGCAAGATTTTCACCGTAGACAACTGCAATTAAATCTGCATATTCGCTGGCAGTCATTTTTTCACCTGTAAAAACCGGAGCCATAAGAAGGTCAAAAAAACTTTGTGTTTCAGCAGGAAGCGTTGAGGCTAATTTTTTTATATTTTCCGGGCTGAATTTTATTTTTAATGATTTTTCATTTTGAAATGCAAAGCTAGAAAAGTTTCCTGTTCCAGAAATATTCAGCTTGGAAAATTCAGGAGATGAAATTTTTACATTTTTAAATTCTGAATTTTCTAGCGCGGATTTTATTTTTTTTGTATCGAAAATTACAAGCTCGCTATTTGAATCAAGTCCGCCGCTGGAATTAATTTCGCTTAGTCCGCTAGATGCTTCTTTTATTGCGCTTGAAATTGCTTCGCCTAAATCAATTTTTGCAGCAAGAGTCTGCATCCCGCTTTTTTCTGCTTTGACTTGAATTAAAGATGCGCAGCCTGTAAATGCAAGAAGTGTAAAAAGATAAAAGGTTGCGCATATATATTTTGCTCTTTTCATATTATTGAAAACAGTTTTTTGCGGAAAATGTTACTTTTTTTGAACTTTTGTAGTTTGCGCTTTTTTATTTGCAACCTGTACTTTTTTTGTGCGCGGAAGAATTCTTCCGTAACCAAAGAAGTGGTTTTTCCAGAAACGCTCGCTAATCAATGTAAGCTGTACGCCTGTCTTTGGTCCATCGCTTACTGCCGAAACGAAAACGCGCTTTCCGTTGAATTCAGTAATTGGTCCGCGGTAAACTCCGCAATAAAGTCCGATATGTGTTACGCGGTCAGAGTTCGGATCGTTTTTAAAGAACATCAAGTCGCCTGGCTCTTTTTCCTTTGGATCTATTTTTATTACGCGGCTGCTGTTGTAAATTTCATTTGCGGTGCGTGGAAGTTGAATGCCTGCTCCGTTTCTAGCTGCGTAGTCTATGAAGCCGCTGCAGTCGAATCCTGTTTCTGGATCTGTTCCGCCGTAAACATATTTTGTTCCTACAAATGAAAGCGAATATGTTATAAGTTTTTGTCTTCTTTCTGAAACTTTCGGGGCTGCAAAAATTCCTTGAATAATTGCAAGGGAAAAAATAAAATAAAATGAAAGTTTGAAAATTTTGCTGTGCTTTTCCATATTTAATACCTCGGAGAAAATTCGATTTTAGCTTACGCCTTTCAAAAAAATAGTGCCATAATGCTGAAATTTTTTCAAGAAGACAAGAAGGTTTGACATATTGACGTAAAATGTCAAAATAGATAGACTTTAAAATTATAACTATATTTTTTACAGGAGACTTTAAAATGATTATTAAACCGATGATCCGCAGCAATATGTGTATTAATGCCCATCCAATTGGCTGCGCAAAAGAAACTGAAAATCAGATTAATTATGTTATAGCTCAAAAAGCCAAGCGCGGAACTAAGACTTTGGCGGAAGGCGGAAAAGCTCCAAAAACTGTTCTTGTTCTTGGTTGTTCTACAGGCTACGGACTTGCAAGCAGAATTACAGCTGCTTTTGAATATGGAGCTGACACAATCGGAGTTTCATTTGAAAAGCAGCCTACACAGGTAAAAGGCGGAACTCCTGGCTGGTACAACAACATGGCGTTTGACAAGGCAGCAGAAAAAGCCGGATTAAAAGCAAAGACTTTCAATGCGGATGCTTACAGCGATGAATGCCGCGCGGAAGTTATAAAGCAACTTAAAGACTGGGGTGCAAAAGCCGACCTTGTTATTTATTCTTTGGCAAGTCCTGTTCGCACAGATCCAGATACAAAAGTAATGTACCGTTCAGTAATCAAGCCTATTAATCAGGTTTATTCTGGAGCGTCTCTTGATATGATGACTGGGAAAATTACTCAGGCTTCAACACAGCCAGCGGAAGGAGATGAAATTCCGAACACTGTAAAAGTAATGGGTGGTGAAGACTGGGAAAGATGGATTAAGCAGCTTTCAGAAGCAGATGTTCTTGCAGACGGATGCCGCACTTTGGCTTATTCTTACATTGGACCTTCTCTTTCTCATCCAATTTACCGCGATGGAACAATCGGCGAGGCAAAAAAGGACTTGGAAAAACGTGCGCACAATATTGATGTCGCTCTTAAGGCAAAAGGCGGAGCTGCTTATGTAAGTGTTAACAAGGGACTTATTACACGTTCATCTTCAGTTATCCCGATTATTACGCAGTATCTTGGAGTTCTTTTCAAGATTATGAAGAAGCAGGGAACTCACGAAGGATGCATTGAGCAGATGGAGCGTTTGTTTGCTGAACGTCTTTACACTGCCGACGGAAAAGTTCCTGTAGATTCAGAGAACAGAATTCGCATGGACGACTGGGAAATGGATCCAAAAGTTCAGGATGAAGTAAACAAAGTTATGCCGGCTGTTACAGAAGAAAATGTAAATGAGCTTGTTGACTTGGAAGGAATCCGCCACGACTTCTTGATTATAAACGGCTTCGATGTTGACGGCGTTGACTACAACAAAGAAGTTACAGATATGACAAAAATCGAATACTAACTTATAGTCATTAATTGTGTAAAATGTCATTGCCGGGCATAGACCCGGCAATCTTTTAAATGATATTAGATTCCCGCATCAAGTGCGGGAATGACAGTTTTAGTCTGATATTTTTTTAGAATACAACGCAGACGCCAGCCCCAACGGAATTTTTTCTTCTGTCAGTGTCTGTGGAAATGTCTCCGTATACAGTTGCTATAAATCCTTTTGCAATTTCAAAGTCAGCACGAGGAATTATGTTTGCATAAGTGTCTGTGTTTCCTTTGTAGCGGCTGTCAAAAATTCTGATTGTGCTTTCAACGCTTAATGAAAGGTTGTCTAGCAAGTTGTATTTTACAGCCGGAATTATAGAAAAGAAATTCAAAGTATTGCCGTCTTTGTCTGTGTAAGTTTCATCTCTAAAATGCTGGTAGCTTGCGATTCCCAAAAGCAGTTTGTCAATTCCTGTGTATTCAATGTTTTCAACAAAAACAAACTGGGCCGGTTTCATTTTTTGAATTTCAGCTTTTCCCATTCTGAATTCGTTCCGTGTTTTTTGCTTCTGATAAATTCCTTCCGCGCTGAATTTAATTCCGTTTGCAAATTTCAAATTTACATTTGCGTATCCTGCTCCGGCTGCGGCAATTGCTCCCCTAAGACTAAAGAAATCTTTTGTAAAATTTATTCCGCCTATAAATGCGTTTTTTCCGAATTCTTTTGTTCCGTTGTCATAGCCGTCTTTTCTTGGGTAAAATTTTTCACCTTTTGAATATGAATACAAATAATCTTGAACTATTGCGCCGCCAACTTTCAATTCTGGAGTGATTGAATAAACTGCATAGCCGCCAGTTTTTTTTGTGATAAACGTGAACTGCTCAAATCCGGTTGAAGTAAAAAACATATCTTTTATTCTCCCGCCTGAAACAAAAAGTTTTTGGTCAACAAATTTTCCCCAGGCGTTTGCATAAGTTATCTGTTTTTCGCTGAAAGTGATTTTGTCAAATGAACCTGCGTACTGGTATCTTACGCTCGCTCCGAATTTTTTTTCTGTTCCAATAAATTCTCCGTCAAGCCTTATGCGTGAAAATTCATCGTCGCCAAAATAATCGCCCTTTGTCCAAGTTGCCGCGGAAAATGAATTGATGTCGTCATTGTCTTCGCCTTTCGCGCCGTCAAATGCAGTTGAAATTCCAGAGCGGACATGGCCGGAAAGTTTAAAAGTCTGCGCGGAAACAAAAACCGATGTGCCCGCCAGAATTGCTAAAAAAAAATATTTCTTCATAGAAAACCTCTTATGTTGTCTTATGCTAACGATTTTGCCTTTGCAATTCAACTATTCAAAAAACTTAGGCTTCCAATATTCATTTAAGTCGTTTATAATATTTAGCTGTCATTATCGGGCTTGACCCGGTAATAATCTATTGTAAATTTATAGCAGATTCCCATGTCGTAGCATGGGAATGACAGTATAAAATCGAACCTTAAGGTGTAAATATGAAATCTGCGGTTACTCAAAACGATGTCGCAAAAGAAGCCGGCGTAACACGGAGCATGGTAAGCTATGTTATAAGCGGAAACTCTGACCGTTCTGTTGCTCCAGAAACACGCAAAAGAATTTTGGATGCGATAGAAAGACTTGGCTACAGACCGAACAAAGCGGCGCAGGCTTTGCAGCAAGGCGATGTTGGTTTTGCAGCGAATAAGCTTGGCGTTGTTCTTTGCGCTTCTGAAACTTTTTTGCGTCCGTATTATGCGGAAATACTTTCTGGAATTCACCTTGAAGCGCATGAGCAGAATTTTCAGGTGAGCTTTATAAGATTTTTCCATGAGCTAAAAAATCCGGTTTTGTTTAACAGTTTGATTCACGAAGAGGAAATAGGCGGACTGATTCTTGTTGCAACAGATCAGTGCTTGAAAACTGATGAAGATAAAAAAATCATCGACAAAATAAAAGGGCGGCTTTCTAAAATTGTCTGCATTGAATTTCAGTATGAAGGCTTGAGTAGCGTTATGTTTGACAGACAGGCAACTGCGCAGCGGGCAACAGAATATTTGATTCAAAAAGGTTTTTCTGAAATTGGATATATTGGCGAGGACGATGACCGTGTGCATGGAGTTCAGCTTGCTTTGTCTGAAAAAAATCTTGATGCAAAACGGGACAACTTTTTTATTGCTGAAACTTTTGACATGAGCGGCGGATTCAAGGCAATCGATTCTTTTCCGGCTGATAAAAAATTTCCACGCGCAATTGTTTGCGGCTCTGATGAAGTTGCAATTGGAGTTCTTCGCGGCTTAAGCAAAAAAAATATTTCAGTTCCGAATGATGTTGCGATAATCAGCATAGACAATATTGAAATTTCAGAATATACGTGTCCGCCTTTGACCACGATGAATGTGCAGAAAAAAGCAATGGGCGAGCAGGCTGTTAAAATGATTGTTTCTGGAACGGCAGGAAAAGATGAATGCGCGCTTAAAATTATGCTTCCGTCTTCTCTTGTTGTCCGTGAGTCTTGCTAGAATTTTCTGCGGAAAAAATGCAGCCGCAATATTGCTGCCGGTAAAGTGAAAATTCCTTGCTAAGCTCAAGGCTTCTAAGAAATCCACCTTTCTTTTTAAAGTCAGAAAAAAGCCACTTTGGTTTTCCGTTTGCGCATTCAGAAAGTTCTTTTCCAATTTGATTTATTTTTTCTGAATCCTTGAACGGGCTTATTGAAAGTGTTGTGCAAAAATAATCAAAGCCGTTTTTTTGCGCAAATTCAAAAGCGCGCTTTAACCTGAATTTATAGCATCTTCTGCAGCGTTCTCCTTTTTCTGGCTCTGTGGCAAGCTCTGGATTTTCCTTGATTTTTATTGCGTCATAGAATTCCTGTGGAATATAACAATCTTCCATGAGCTTTACAAAATTTTCTTTTGCCGGAAAAAATTCAGGAAGAAAATTTTTTAGTTCTTCAAGCCGCCTTTTATATTCTTCTTGTGGAAAAATATTTGGATTGTAATACAAAATTGTTATGTCAAAAAATGAAGAAAGAAATTCCAAAACATAAGATGAGCAAGGCGCGCAGCAACCATGAAGCAAAAGTTTTGGCCTGTTTTCTGGCGGAACATTTTTTTCTAGCGATGAAAGAATTTTTTCAAGTTCGATTTGATAATTCATTTTAAATGCCAATCATCTTTAGTTTTTTTTCAAAATTGCGGACTGTTATTCTGCAAGTTTTTTGGTAGACTTCGCCGTCTGTGTGTAGCCAAAGCGGAATTGTTGTATTGAATGTTGCGCTTGAAAATTCTATTAAATTTATTCCTGGAAAAAATCCGTGCAGCCCAAAAAAGGCAGTTGGCAATGCAAAAAGAATTCCTGGAACTGACTTGTTGTTAACAATGCACAAATTCATTTTTCCGTCTGTAGGATTTGCCTTTGGACAGAATTTAAATCCGCCGCCTTCATAACGGTGAACCATTGAGGCTGCAAAAAGAAATTTTTTCAGAACAAGTTTTTTGCCGTTGTCAAATTCAACTGTGCAGTCTGCCTTTGGAGCATGAATAATTTGGTTCAATGCAATTGCAAGATATGTCAGTTTTCCAAGTCCGAATTTATTTAAATTTCTTTTTATAAATGAATGTGAAGATTTTTGACAGACTGCCGCATCAAATCCTAAGCCTGCGCTTACAACAAATTTTCTTTTTATTTTTTCTGTAATTATTTCACCTAAATCTAGTTCAACTGGGTTTGTAGCTGAAAGTATTTTTTCAAGGCATTTTTTTACTGATTTTGAAATTTTCATATCGCGCGCAAAATCGTTGCTTGAGCCTGTTGGAATATATGCAAGCATGACAGTTTCAAAATTTTGTATTCCCTGAACTGCGTCATTCAAAGTTCCGTCTCCGCCAAGAATTACAATTGTGCAGTTTTTTTCCGCCAAAGATTTTTCGCTGATTCTTGAGCAGATTTTTGTAACGTCTCCATGCTCTTTTGAAAACTCAACGTCGTATAGAATTTTCTTTGAAATCAAAACAGGCTCGATTTTATTTTTCCATAAACGAAGCCCTTTGCCTGAACGCGAAACTGGATTTACAATAAAATGAAACATTTAAAAAGAATATCACAAAAATTCAAAAACGTCAGCGGATTGTTTTTTTCTTTTTCCTTTGATAAAATAAAATTGTAACGATGATTACGTTGTGATGACTGTCGGTTGAATCCCACAACCTAACGAGCCTACGAACG
Organism: Treponema sp. UBA753; assembly: GCF_002297325.1. NCBI lineage: Bacteria > Pseudomonadati > Spirochaetota > Spirochaetia > Treponematales > Treponemataceae > Treponema > Treponema sp. UBA753. The sequence continues at coordinate 14,811 of NZ_DBKJ01000039.1, forward strand.
CTCCTATCACTGCATTTCCAAGTAAGCAATCTAAAAAATTTTTAAAGGACTCTCTATGAACAAGTATGTGAAACGCTACTTAATTGATGCGATGGGCGGAATGGCGCAAGGACTTTTTGCGTCTCTTTTGATTGGAACAATTGTAAAGACTTTAGGACAGCAGTTGCTTAGGCTTGGAGCAAATCCTGTTTTTGAATTTTTTGTTTCAGCAGGAAATTTTGCCTGTGAACCTCATGTTGTTGGCGCGGCAATGTCTGTTGGAATTGGATATGCGATGGGAGCATCTTCGCTTGTTTTGTTTACTCTTGTTGCAGTTGGCGCGGCTGCAAATGTTTCAGGCGGGGCTGGAGGTCCGCTTGCAGTTCTTATAATCGCAGTTCTTTCATGTGAATGCGGAATGCTTGTAAGCAAAAAAACAAAAGTTGACATAATTGTAACTCCTTTGATTACGATTGTGGCTGGAGTTTTTTTTACTTTGCTTTTTGCAAGCCATATTGGAAAAGCCGCCTATGCCTTTGGAAATTTAATTATGTGGGCAACAACTTTAAAGCCTTTCTTGATGGGAATTCTTATTTCTGTAATTGTCGGTCTCCTTTTGACTCTTCCAGTAAGTTCTGCGGCGGTTTGCGCGGCTCTTGGTCTTACAGGACTTGCTGGCGGAGCTGCTGTTGCCGGCTGCTGCGCTCAAATGGTTGGCTTTGCAGTTATGAGCTTTAAAGAAAACGGCTGGAGCGGAATTTTATCTCAGGGACTTGGAACTTCAATGCTCCAAATGCCAAACATCGTAAAAAATCCTCGGATATGGATTCCTCCTACGCTTGCTTCTGTTATAACCGGTCCGATTGCAACTTGTCTTTTTAAAATGCAAATGAATGGAGCTGCGGTTTCAAGCGGAATGGGAACTTGCGGTCTTGTAGGACAAATTGGAATAATAACAGGCTGGTTTGAACCTTCACAAGCTGCGGTTGCGCATGGAGCTGTTGCTGTTTCGCCAGGAATTTTTGACTGGCTTGGACTTGTTCTTGTTTGCTTTGTTCTTCCAGCTGTTTTTTCTGTTTTGTTTTGTTTTATATTAAAAAGAATCGGCTGGATAAAAGACGGCGATTTGCTTCTTCAGTAAAATTTAATTCTTCTAAAATTTAACGCTGAAATGCCGATAAGAAGACCATGCGTATATTCTTTTTAAAATTGTGCATTTCAGCATCGGTTTTTTCTATTTTTTCAGGAATTTCTTTTGCCCAGTCAAAGCCTTTGTATAAGCTTCCGGAAGTTTATCTTGAAAGAAGAGTTTCTGAAAATCCAGAGCCGTTTTTAATCGGAACAGACACAGGACTTTTTAAAATTCTTCCAAGCGGAATTGCAGATCCTTTGTGGACGGAAGGAAAAGTTGAACGCATTTTAAGAACTCAGGCAAAATGGTTTTTTGTTACAGAAAAAGGGATTTATTCTTCCTTAGATTTAAAGGAATTTACGCAGCGCAATATAGGACTTCCTTCATTAATTGTAAAGAATTATGAAAATGGAAATAAAGAAATAGTTCAAAAAATGCCTCTTTTAAAAGACATTTGCGCAGATCCACTGAATCCAGATATTTTAGTAACAGCCACAAAAGATGACGTTTTTATAACACGCGATGGAGGTTTGTCCTGGAAATCGCTTGGTTCAGCAAGCAATTATACTTCTGGAATGAAAGCGGTCGCAGTTTCCCATATGCCGGTTTATGGAAAAAATGGAGAAATTGAAAGCAGCGAAATTGTTGTTTTTATGTCGCATCCTATTTACGGTTTTAGCTATTGCCGCGCCGATGAAAAAAATCCAAAGTGGATTGACGTGAGCGCAGGTTTTTCCGCAATGAAGAGCCTTACGCAAGTTGATGAAATTTCTGATATTTTGCCAGTTTTGTGCCGTGATTCATCTGGAAACATTTATGCAGAAATTTATCTTTCCCAGTCATTCATTCCGAACATTTACAGATTTGACTGGCGGACAAAAAAAGCTGAAAAAATTTACCAAGGCGAAAATCCGTGCGATGCGATTGACGGACTTTGTCAAAACGGCTCTAACTTGATTTTTTCAACAGTCGGAAAAATCCTTTCGCTTTCTCTTGAAACAAGGGAAATTTCAGAAATTTCAAGCTTTAATTCTTGGAGGGAAAATTTAACTGCTGCAGGCGACACTGTAAATTCAGCTTTTGTTCCTAAAAATATTTCGCAGCTTGGAACGAATGTTACTTTGAATGAACTTTGGCTTTTGAATCCAGAAACAATTCTTTCTCCTTGGGCTTATCTTGCAAACAAAAAAAAGTCAATTTATGCGTCAGTTTATCAGCTTAGAAATTCTTCGGGAATTGAAAAATATAAAAAAATTGTTTCTGACAACAAGCTCAATTCTGTTGTAATCGACATGAAAGATGACTACGGACTTTTGAGGTTTGAGCCGAACAGCCAGCTTTTAAAGCAAAAAGGAAAAGTTACTCAGTACAAAATTGACTTGGAGCAAGTTGTAAGCGAATTTAAAAAAGACGGCGTTTATCTTATTGCGCGCATTGTTGTTTTTAAGGACCGAAATTTAGCTTCCTATGACAAAGGAAAATATGCGGTTTGGAATTCCCGTACAAATTCGCCATGGATTGGAATCCGCGGAAAAGAAGACGTTACTGATGAAAGTGGAAATCCGGCTGGAACAAAAACTGTTTACTATGATGAAAATTGGGTTGACCCTTACAGCGAGGAAGTTTGGGAGTACAATGTTGAAATTGCAAAGGAACTTGTTTCCCGCGGCTTTGACGAAATTCAGTTTGATTACATAAGATTTCCGACTGACGGAACAAATTTAAATTCCGCAGTTTACAGATGGCGCGACAAAGGCATGGTAAAAGAAAGCGCGTTGGTTTCGTTTTTGTCTTATGCCCGCAAAAATATAAAAGCTCCTATTGGAATTGATATTTACGGAGCGAACGGCTGGTACAGAAGCGGAACAAGAACTGGACAGGATGTTGAGCTTATGAGCGAATATGTTGACGTTATTTGTCCGATGTTTTATCCGTCGCATTTTGAACAGGATTTTCTTGAGTATCCGCCTTATGAAGAAAGAGCGTACAGAATTTATTTTTACGGCTCATTTAGAAACACAATAATCGGCAGGAACAGAATTATTGTGCGTCCTTGGATTCAGGCATTTTACATGGGCGTAAGGCATGACAGAAAATATTATGACAAGAATTATGTTTTGCGGGAAATTTTTGGTGTGCGTGATGGTCTTGATAGAGGATATATGCACTGGAACAATTCCGGCGGATATTATGAAGACATAAGCCCGGATCCTAAGGACAACGAAATTTCTCCGTGGCATGAAAAAGAATGTGATTTGCAAAAAAGAATTCCGGCATTCAGTTTGGGAATAAAAAATTCTTTAGATTCCGATTCGCAGGATTTGGAGCAGAAAAAGGAAAATGCAAAGGACATGATTTCAATTTGGAATTCTGTGCTAGACAATGAACTTGAATACGAAAACGCAAGTGTTACAACAAGAAATTTTCTTCATGTAAAGCCTGTGTTCGGTGGAAGCAAATGAATAAATATACGCCGGAAGAACCTATAGCGGCAATTGCAACTGCGCTTGTTCCTTCTGCAATTGGAATTGTCAGGACTAGCGGTAAAAATTGCATTGGGCTTGTAGCTAAAATTTTTTCACGCAAAAAAGCACTTTTGCAGGCTGCTGGAAATTCTCTTGTTTACGGCTGGATTGAAGATTCAAGAATTCAAAGTGGAAATAAAAAAATTGATGAAGTTATGCTTGGCGTTTACAAAGCTCCAAAGTCTTTTACAGGCGAAGATATGATTGAAATATTTTGCCACGGCGGAGTGAATGTTGTAACTTCAATTTTTTCCTTGCTGCTTGAAAATGGTTTTAGAAAAGCTGAGCGCGGAGAATTTACATTTAGGGCTTATATAAACGGAAAAGTTGATCTTACAAAAGCCGAGGCCGTAAAAGAAATAATAGACAGCCGCACAAATATTTCCAGAAGCCATGCCGCCGGACGTTTAAGCGGAAATCTTTTTGAGCAAATTTCTTCTATTAAAAAATTGATTTTGGACACAATTGGAAACATTGAAGTTGAAATTGAATATCCAGAAGACGAAGAAAATATTTCAGAATCATTTGACACTTCATTGCTAAAAAGCGCGCAGAAAAAACTTTCAGGCTTGGCTTCTTCTTGGAAGGCTGAAAAACTTTATCAAGACGGAGCAAGAATTGTTTTGTGCGGAAAAACCAATGCCGGAAAATCAAGTCTTTTCAATTCACTTTTAAAAGAAGAACGCGCAATTGTCAGCAGCATAGAAGGAACAACACGGGACTGGCTTGAATGCTGGACAGATTTTGCAGGAATTCCTGTGAGGCTTTTTGATACTGCCGGTCTTAGAAAAACTTCGGATTTAATTGAAGAGCGCGGCGTTGAGCTTGCAAAAGATTTAAGCCAAGATGCGGATGTTATTCTTTATCTTGTGGACAGTTCAAAAGGAATTTTAAAAGACGATTTGGATTTTATTGAAAGCCAGAAAAATATTCCGGTTGTTTTGGTTTTGAATAAATGTGATTCCTTTGACTTGAATTTGGACGGAATAAAAAAAGTCTGGAAAGATTCTGTAAAAATTTCTGCAAAAAATAATATTGGAATAGAACAGCTTATTTTAAAAGTAAAAGACATTTTGTTTGACGGCGAAAAAACTGAACGTGAGCAAAGCGGACTTGGTTCAGCGCGGCAAAAAAAATCAGTTCAGGAAGCATTGGAGCGGATAACGCATGCTTTGAAAATTTCTCAAGATTCCAGCTACGGGCTTGATGCGGTTGTTCAGGATTTGGAAGATTCTTTGGAAAGCCTTGGCGAAGTTGCCGGCGAAGTTTCTCCAGATGATGTCCTTGAAAATATTTTCAGCCGTTTTTGTGTCGGCAAATGACAACAGATTTTTTTTTCAGTATAATCAGATTCAAATGAACGAAATTGATTTTTTAGCGGAAGAAATTTTTTTACGGTACGGAAATGTAAAGCGTGCTCGCGGACCGTTTTTGTACACAGAAAAAGGCAAACGTCTTACAGATTTGTATCAGGAAAATGGCAGGGCAATTTTAGGCTGGGGCGGCTCTTCTGCATTTACAATGCTGAAAAATGCTATAGACCGTGGAGCAACCGGAAGCTTTAAAACTTGTTTTTCAGGCCGGCTTGAAAAATCTGTAAATGCGCTTTTCTTTGGATGCAAACGCAAAGTTTTTATTTTTGCAAAAAAATCTGACTGCCTTTCCGCCGCTGTAAAAATCAGTCCTCAAAACACTTTTGTCTGGAAGCCTTGGAGCGAAACTGCTTTTGAAAACGACAACGCAGACTGCATAATTTTTGAACCGGCTCTTCCTTGGACAAGCGGAATTTATATTCTTGCTGCAAAAACTGATTTGGCTGAAAAAATTCCGCAAGATGTTTTAAAGGAAACAATAAAACTTTCTTCGCCAATTGAAGCTGCTATTACACGCTCAATTTATAATTTGATTTCGGCATTGCAGGCTCGGCAGGAAAAAGACTGGTTTATTTACGATTTGGCTTTGACAAAATACTGGCAGAGAAAAGGTCCTTATCTTTTTCCAAAAATTCCAAAAGAGCTTTATGTAAAATTTATTTTGCATTGCCTTGACCTTGGAATTGTCGTAAGTCCTGTTTATGAGCAGCCGAGCATTGTTCCATTTGGAGCAGACAAAGGCGTTTTTGAAATTTTAAAGAAAAATCCGTTTGTTTATAAAGAAGACTAAGCGTTTTAGAAATAAGTGGATTTTTGCTCAAAACTGAATTATATTTGATATAGGCATTTTTATATTGCCGAACATATTTCTAGGAGGAAAAATATGAGAACTGAAAAAAGCGGATGGACTGCGGCGCTTTTGATTTTGCAGATTGCAGTTGGAGCGATGCTTGCTGTTGGAGGAATATGGGCTTTGCAGGGCGATGGAGATTTTGCTGCAAGAGCAATTAAAGGGCTTGTTTCTGGCAATGTAGGAAATATTCTTGTGCTTGCATTTGGAGTGATTGAGCTTCTTGTTGGCGTCTTTATGATTTTAAAGATTGTGATTGGCGATCGCTTTGGAAGCTTTGGAACTGTTTTGGCTCTTATTGCGATTATTGTTTGGATTGTTGCTATTGTTATTTCAGATATTCTTGGACCTAAAGGAATCCTTAGCGGCGGCTCAAAAAATTTCCTTGAATGGCTTTATACTTTTGCCCAGCATCTTATTATTCTTGGCGCGATTTTAGCAGTAAGATAAATTTAAAGTTCAACTCAAAAATCAAAAAGCCCGGCAAAAACGCCGGGTATTTTTATTTTCTTATTCTTGCAAAAAGTTTTCTTAAAAGTCCCACTTTTCCAAATCCGAGCCAGTAAAGGAGCATAAGGAATAGAACAGAAGGAACTCCAAAAATTACAATATACAATGCAGTGAAAATAAATTTCACAAAGAAATTCAGTATGTTTGCAAAGAATTGGCGCAATTGTGAATTTGTGTCGGGCATTACAAATCCGCTTTCATTTTGGTTTACAGGAAGTTCAGCCGTAACATAAATTGTAGAATAATCAATTTGAGACTTTAAGCGGTTCATTTGCCCTTGCATGCGTTCAAGTTCAGAAGTTACATCGTTGATTTTTGTTTCAATCTTTAACATATCCTGCATATCTTTTGCTTCTGAAAGATATTTTTTGAGCCGCTCAAGCAAAACTTTTCTAGTCGAAAGCCGTGTGTCCAAATCATAAAATTGTTCTGTAACATCGCTGGAATTTATATTTTTTGATTTGAGTTTTCCAATTTGTCCGCATTCCTGCATTGCCTGAGAAAAAGAGCCACTTGGAATTTTTGCTGTTATTCTTATGGAGCTTGTGTTTTCAGACGAATCTGAAATATATCCGCCAAATTTTTTTACCCAAGATTCAACAGATGATTTTGACTCTGCAAGATTTGAAACTTCAATTGTAAGGTTTCCTGTGTAGACAAGTTTTCTGTCTTGGCTTGTCTGCTCTGGTTCAGAAGGAAGTTCCGCTGAATCTTCAAACACCATCTCCTGCATCATGTTCATTGCAGAATCTGCTCTTGCTGACATTTTCATTGATTTTGCCATTGGCGCAAACATTTCATTTTTTACAGCTTGATTTTTTCCGCATGAAATAAATAAAAACGCCGCAACTAATGCTACTGCTGATTTTTTTAAAAGATTTTTCATTTTTCCTCCAAAGTTGTGTCATTGTTTGGTTTCATAAAAAGTGTCATTTTCGGGTTTGATCTGCGATGTTTCTGAAAGAAACTCAATCAGAAATCTATTGCAATTTTATAATAGATTCCCATATCAAAGTACGGGAATGACAATGTTTAAGCTATGCATTTAAAATAATCCATTTTGCCTTGGGTTACAATTTTGCGTTATTCAGCTGAAAATGTGTGGTTTGTTCCGCCGTGAGCTTTTTCCAAAGCGGGCTTTAGCTGTTCTGTCCAAAATCTGTCTTCGATTTTATAGCCGCCTGACGAGTATCCGATTTTTCTATCAGCGCGGACTTTTTCGCCATGGAAATCGCTTCCTGCTGTTGTAAACATTCCAAGTATTTCTGCCAGTTCTTCAAGCCGCCGTGCTTCGGAAAGCCTGACTCCTGGATGATGCGCTTCAAGCCCTTCAACGCCTGAATTTTTTATTTCGAGCATTGTTTCTTCCATTTTCCCCCAAGCAACGTACATTGACATTGGATGCGCCTGAACTGGAATTCCGCCTGATTCTTTTATGGCTTCCACGGCTTTTTTTAAATTTTCCCCGGTTTTATTTACGTAGCAAGGACGGCCTTTTGCAAGAAACAAGTCAAATGCCTGCTGAGTTTTTTTTATTATTCCTTTTTCCATGAGAAGTTTTGCAAAGTGAGGTCTGCCGATTGTTTTTGTGCCGGATTTTTCCACAAGCTCTTCATAAGAAATATCGATATTTTGTTCTTGAAGTTTTTGGATTATTTTTTTGTTTCTTGAATCCCGCTCAGCTCTTAAAAATTCAATTGTCTCAAGAAGTTTTTTTCCAGGCTTTTTAAGTCCCAGTCCAAGAAGATGAAATTCTCCGCTCGGCCATTCTATAGAGATTTCTATTCCCGGAATAAATTCGATTCCAAGCTCATTTGCCTTTTTTTGAGCTTCCAAAATTCCGTCTATATTGTCATGGTCTGTAAGCGCAATTGCTGAAATTTTTTTTTCTGCGGCGTAGGAAATTAGCTGGCTCGGTGTGCAAGTTCCGTCGGAAGCTGTTGAATGTGTATGCAAGTCTATCATGCGGAATTCTCTTAAACAAGGTAGCATAAATAAAAACTTTGTGGTATACTAAACAAGTATAGGTGTTTTTTCAAATCAAGGCTCTTTTTAGAGTTTGTTGGTTTTGCGAGGAAGGTTATGTCAAAAGTTGTGCAATTCAGCAAAGGCTCTATTATTTTTTTTGAAGGCGACAAAGATGAAAATATTTATATTCTCCAGTCAGGCGCAGTTGCTTTGCGCAGCATGGATTTGGAAACTGGAGAGCAAATTTCAGAACAGCTTCATATTGGAGAATTCTTTGGCGTAAAAAGCGCGCTTGCCAAAATGCCAAGTTTGGTAACTGCTTCCGTGCTGCTTGATTCGACTGTTGTTCAGCTTTCAGTTTATGAATTTGAAAAAATGTTCGGCTCAAAGGCTTTTATCACAGAAAAAATGCTTAGAGTTTTCAGTAAGTCGCTTAGAGACATTCATAAAAAAACAGAGCAGTATTTGGGCGGAAACAGCATTTCAATTTCGCCGGAACACGGAATGTTTATGGTTGCCAACGCTTTTTACAATGACGGCCAGTTCAAAAGTTGCTGCGATGTCCTTACTAGAATTTTAAAGCTGAATCCTAATCCTGCGAACAAAGTTGAAATTGCAAAGCTTTTTACCAATGCAAATACCCGAAAAGGCAGAGAAAATGCCCGCAATATTTCTTCCGAAGATATTTCCGCAAAATCTGGAGGCCTTTCTGTAAACCAGTTTTCACTTCCTGCTTTTGACCGCTTTACAAAAAAATATAAGCGCGGAGATGTTATTATAAGCGAATTTGAACCGGGCGAAACTTTCTATCTTATAAAATACGGTGAAGTTCAGATTGAAAAGTGCATAAAAGATCAGAATAAAAGCCTTGACATTCTTGGCAGCGGAGCTTTTTTTGGCGAAATGGCGATTCTTGACAATTCCCAGAGAAGCGCGTCTTGTGTTGCTAGAACTGATGTTGCCTGCTTGGAATTCAACAAGGAAAACTTTAAGGCGCTTGTCCTTGGAAATCCGCAGATTGTAATGAATCTTCTTAAGCTTTTCTGCAAAAGAATTTACGACCAGAACCGCCAATTTAAAATTGTTCTTATAAAGGATATTTACACAAGAATTTGCGATGTGTTTTTAATGTACGATGAACTTGCAGGCGGATCTTCAAGAAGAAAAGATGACGACGGAAACTTTAAGCGCAAATTCTTCATTACTGCAAACGACATTGCAAGCTGGGCTTCTATTCCGCTTGATCAGGCAAAGGATTGTCTTGTGCGCCTTATGGACCGCGGAAAGATTCAGATTTTTGAAGATTACATGATTGTTTCAAATATTCACGACATAAGAAGAATTGTTGACTCATATTACATGAAGCTTGGCTCAACAACAAAACAGCCTACTTAATTAGAAAAGTATTTAACCGACTGTCATTTGCGTATTTTGCTTATAGTGTCATTCCTGTGCTATAGCACAGGAATCTATGTTTTCAAGAAGATGGGGATGTCCCAAAAGTATC